>JBFZES010000176.1:0-5181 GCA_041306725.1 Spirochaetaceae bacterium
CCTCGACGAACCGCATGCGGGAGGACGTGCCCCTGGTCAAACCCCAAATCAATCCCGGGCACCTCGCCCTTATAGGCAGGCAGTCCTACCCCAGGCGCGGGGGCATAGTACCCAATCCCAAAAGCTCTACGATAGGCCTAGCCATGGCGCTTAAGCCCCTGCACGATAGCTTCGGCATCGAGGCCTGCAGCGTTACCACCCTGCAGGCCGTGAGCGGGGCAGGCTATCCGGGCGTGCCCTCCCTGGATATCCTGGATAACGCCATTCCGTTTATCGGGGGAGAAGAGGCAAAGCTTGAAAGCGAGCCGGCCAAGATACTCGGCGCGTACCAGGCCGATCCCGATGGAGGCTTCATACGCGAGGCGGGGATGAGCGTAAGCGCCGCCTGCCACCGCGTGGCGGTGCGCGACGGCCACCTGGCGGCCGTATCGCTGCGCTTCGCGCGCGAAGCGGGCCGCGACGCCATCCTGGCCGCCTGGGCGGGCTTCGACGGAGGCCTGGCGGGCTTAGGCCTGCCCTGGGCCCCGCAGCGGCCCCTCGTGTACCTAGACGCCGAGGATAGGCCTCAGCCCCGCCTGGATAGGGAGCGGGAGCGGGGCATGGCCGTAAGCCTGGGGCGCCTGCGGCCCTGCCCGGTGCTAGGCTGGAAATTCGAGCTCTTGTCGCACAATACCCTGCGGGGCGCGGCAGGCGGCACGGTGCTCCTGGCCGAGCTCTGCGCGGCCAGGGGCATAGTGTCCTAGGAGCCGAAGGCCCGCGCGAGGCGCTCTATGGATTCGTCCAGCATGGCGCGCGGGCAGCCGAAATTGAGGCGGGCAAAGCCGCCGCCCCCGGAGCCGAAGCGCGCGCCCGAGTCGAGCCACAGCCCCGCCTTTGTGAGGAGGGCCTGGTGAACGTCGCCTGAAAGTCCGGCCCCCTTAAAATCTATCCACGCGAGGAAGGTGCCCTCGCAGGGATACACGGTCAGCGAAGGCGCGCGCTTCTTAAGCTCGTCCCGCAGACGTTCGTAATTGCCGCGCAAGTAGGGCAGGAGGGCGTCGAGCCAGGGGCCGCCCTCGGTATAGGCGGCTTCGGCGGCGGCGCTGCCAAAGCAGTTCGGCACCCCTATGCCGCTCGCCTCTATGTCGGCCGCCAGGGCCTTACGGAGCCTGGGGTTGGGAACCACGATGTAGGAGGTCTGCAGGCCGGCTATATTGAAGGTCTTGCTTGGCGCCCAGGCGGTGACCAAGCGCTCGCTTAGGCGCTCGGATACGGCCATGGTCGGTATGTGGCGATGAGGCGCGTATACCAAGTCGGCGTGTATCTCGTCCGCCACGACGATGAGGTCCCGCTTTTCCGCTATGTCCGCTATGTCCTCAAGCTCTTCCCGCGTCCACACCCTGCCTACGGGATTGTGGGGCGTGCAGAGTATGAGAAGCCTTGACGCTGAAGCCGCCGCGTCAAGTGCCTCTCTATCCAGCCCGTAGCGCCCGTCCCTGTTGCTAAGGGGCGCTTCCTTCACTACGCGGCCATTCGCCTTGATAAGGCTGGCAAAGGGATGGTACACCGGCGGCATTATGCATACGCCCTCGCCCGGCTCGGTGTAGGCGCGTATGGCGGAGGCTATGGCGGGCACTATGCCCGGCGAGAAGAGTATCCAGGAACGGTCTATGTCCTGCGCGTAGCGCCGCCGCATCCAGCCGCGGTAGGCCTCGTAGTAGCCGTCGGGCTTGCCCGCGTAGCCGTATACGGGATGATCGGCGCGCTTTTTTACCGCGTCTATGACGGCAGGCGGCGCGGCTAAATCCATGTCGGCTATCCACATGGGCAGTATATCGTCGCGGTCCGGGCAACAGCCGCCTAGGTAACTCCATTTGAGGCAGTCGTAAGGCGCGCGGTCGAGCGCGCCGTCGAAATCGTACATGCTCTATCCCCCGTTCGCTTAGAGGGACAGTATGGCTTCTATCTCCACGAGGCCGTCCTTAGGCAAGCCCGCCACCGCCACGGTGGAGCGCGCCGGCTTAGCCCCGGGAAAGTGAGCGCCGTATATTTCGTTGACCGCCGCGAAATCCGCCATGTTCTTTAAGAAAATGGTCGTCTTCACTATGCCGTCCAGGCTCCCGCCGGCGGCTTCGCAGAGCGCCTTTATGTTTTTCATTATCTGCTCCGCCTGCGCGCGGACGCCCTCGGCGAGCTGGCCGGTGGCGGGGTCGAGGCCGAGCTGGCCGGAGAAAAACGCGAACGATCCGCTCAGTATGCCCTGGGAATACGGGCCAATGGCGCCGGGAGCCTTGTCGGTGACTAATACCTTCTTCTGCATAGTGATACTCCTTATTGTACGCGCGGCGAATGCCTCGCTTAGGCAGTATGGCTCCGCGTCGCCCGTCTGTCAAATGCCCGAAACCGGCACTGGCTATTAATGGCCATTAATGGCTATTTGGACGCAAGTGGCTTTTTTAAGCCTATCGGACCTGAGGGCTTGGCTAGGCCTGCCAGGCGCGCAGCCATACTGCCGCGGTATAGGGCACGATACGCGCGCTCTCGCGCTTCCTGCAAGCATTCGACAATCATTATTAGGCTTTGAGAACTGGCACGCTTCTTGCTATAGAGAATAAAAGCCCTATAAAGGGCTAAGATAAAAGGAGTAGCTATGAGCGATACCGCGAAGCCGGCTAAAAAAGCCTGGCGGATGCCCGACACGTACACCATCATCTTCTTCGTGGTGGCTTTTGCCGCCATACTCACCTACCTCGTGCCGGTAGGCGTGTTCACCGCTAAGGCCGAGGCCGCCAACGGCAAGTCGGTGCTGGTGCCCGATTCCTATACCAATACCTTCGTGCTGGAGGACGGCAAGCTCGTGCCCAGCGCGTCGGGCACTACCCACACCAAGCCCCTGCCCGTCTTCGCGCCCTTCGGCGATATGGGCGTGCTCAACTATCTGTTCGAAGGCCTCGTGTCCGGCTCCAAATGGGGCAGCGCGGTAGGCGTGGTGGCCTTTATCCTGATAGCGGGCGGCGCATTCGGCGTCGTGCTCAAGACCAAGGCGGTGGAGACGGGCATACTCGCCCTTACCAAGCGCACCAAGGGCAAGGAAGTGCTGCTCTTGCCCCTGCTCTTCCTGCTCTTTTCGCTCGGAGGCGCCGTCTTCGGCATGGGGGAAGAAGCCATACCCCTGGCCATGATCATCATCCCCATAGTCATAGGCTTAGGCTATGACGCCGTTACCGGCATCTTCATCACCTACGTGGCTACGCAGATAGGCTTCGCGACGAGCTGGATGAACCCCTTTTCTGTGGCCATAGCCCAGGGCATAGCCGACGTGCCCATGCTGTCGGGCGCGGGCTTCCGCATAGCCATGTGGGCGGTATTCACCGCCGTGGGCATAGGATTCACGCTCGCGTACGCCAAGCGCGTCAAGAAGAATCCCATGAGCTCGATATCCTACGAGAGCGACGCCTTCTTCCGCGACGACTTCAAGTCCCGCGCCGAAATCGAGGCGCGCTTTACCCTGGGCCACGCCCTGGTGCTGCTCACCGTGCTCGCCGCGGTCGTATGGGTAATATGGGGCGTGGTGGGCTATGGCCCGGGCAACGGCTACTACATACCCGAGATAGCGACGATATTCTTTATCATGGGCATAGTGGCGGGCATCATAGGCGCCGCGTTCAAGCTTGACGGCATGGGCTTCGGCGACATACCAGAGTCCTTCAGGAACGGCGCCAAGGACCTCGTAGGCGCGGCCTTGGTCGTCGGCATGGCCAAGGGCATCGTGCTCGTGCTCGGCGGCGACTCCCCCGACACGCCCAACGTGCTCAATACCATACTCCATGGCATGGGCTCGGCCATAGCCGGGCTGCCGGCCATGGTATCGGCCTGGTTCATGTATATATTCCAGTCCGTCTTTAATTTCTTCGTGGTGTCCGGCTCGGGCCAGGCCGCCCTTACCATGCCTATCATGGCGCCCCTTGCCGACATAGCGGGCATAAGCCGCCAGGTATCCATCCTGGCTTTCCAGCTCGGCGACGGCTTTACGAACCTTATCGTGCCCACCTCCGGCTGCCTCATGGGCGTGCTCGGCGTCGCTCGGCTCGACTGGGGCAAGTGGGCCAAGCACCAGATAAAGTTCCAGGGCCTGCTCTTCGTACTTGGCTCGCTCTTCATCGTCCTGGCGGTAATGCTGGGCCTCTCCTAAGGGCTAAGGCGCGCGAAGGCTTAGGCCGCGTTTAGGACGTATTTATTCGGGCCGCCCCCCTAAAGGGCGGCCGCTTTTATTATGGCCACGGGCACGCCGTGCATGACGGGGCCGAGCGCCGGCCCCGTGCCCTCGGTACCGGTAAGGGCATTGGCCGAGCCGGCGGCGTCGACGCCGTCGGGGCCGGGAGCGAACCATGCCCCCTCATGCAGGCATACGACGCCTCTCAGTATATCCGCGGAGAGTTTAGCCCGCGCTTCCGTGGCCCCGTTCGCGTTGTATATACGCACGCGTTCGCCTTCGGCTATGCCGAGCCGCTCCGCGTCGCCTGCGTTGAGGGTAGCCTCGCCCAAATCGGCGCGAAGGCCCGACCAGCTCTGCCCGCCGCCGTTCTGAGAATGGCTACGCCGCAGGGTCTTGGGGCTGATAAGGAGGAAGGGCAGCCCAGCGTCTTGCGGCCCGGCCTCCCAGAGCGGCAGGGCCGGGCCGCCCGCGTCGCGCGCGTAGGCTTCGCTCCGTATTTCCACCCTGCCTGAGGGCGTGGTCAGCGGGCGGCTTTTCGGGTCCGCGACGAAGGCGTCCAGGCCCGAGCGCTCGGGATAGTCCGCCCGGTATATGCCGCTTTCCTTGAAGGCGTCTATATCCTGTATTTCAGAGTCGCGGAGAAAGCCTTCGATCCATGCTCCCGCGTCTTTGCCCTCGTCGAAGCGCCGGCCGAAGCCCATGCGCCTGGCCAGCTCGGCGAATATACGGTAATCGTCCCTGGCTTCCCCCTCGTGCGGGACGGCCTTGGGCTTGTACAAAAGGTAGGAGCCGTCCCAGGGTAGGCCTATGTCCTCCTTCTCAAGGGGGGACGAGGCGGGCAATACGATATCGCAGAGCGCCGCGCTGGGGGTAAGGAAGAGTTCATGGCAGATGGAGAATTCGAGGCTTAAAAGGGCGCGGCGGCTCTTGTTAGCATCCGCGCCCTGGTTGGCGAAGTTGCAGCCGGAAAAGTAGGCGGCCTTTAT
>JBFZES010000177.1:0-2792 GCA_041306725.1 Spirochaetaceae bacterium
ATACTTAAGCGAATTCATAAAAGCTAACCCCGACCGCTTCGACGAAGCCCAGAAAAAGCTGCGCAAGATAGCCGAGCTGCGCCTCAGCTATAACCAAGCGTATTTAACGCTCATCGAAGCCTTAAAGGATAAAGACACTAGCTTCGAAGTTAAAATCGAGCTCATAGAGACTATACTCGAGGAATTTCGTCCTACTACCGATTTGGAACGCGCCTTCATTGCCCAAGCCTATGATCTGGCCCTTTTCACTACCAACCAGGTGAAGTATGAGGGCATTTTACGGGACGGCCGCGCGCTTATAGACGGCGGGCGCTTCCTGGAAGCCGCCAGGCTCTACGAATCGGGCTTCGAGCTTTACCAACTGCAATTCAAAACGCTCGCCGAAGTTTCGGACGAGCTTAAGGAAAACAGCCTTTCTTACGTGGAAGCGGTAAGCGCCTCGATAGACTATCTGGAAGCGGGCAAGAACGCTTTCCAGGCGGCTTTTAGCGCGCTGGCCGCCGCGTACGAGCGCTATGCGGCGGCTAGCGCGGCAGAAACGGCGGCCGCCGAAGCCGCTTACGTTTCCGCCCTTGAGAAGGCGCGGGCTATGGCCTTGGACCAGTTCACGACCCGTAGCGCGGTACTGGAGTCCGGCCGCGCCCTAATAGCCAATTTTGAGCGCTACAAGCTCGAGAGCGGCACGACTACGGAAAGCTCCTTCCTGCCCTTCGCCTACCGCCTCGTGCTGGGAAGGCCGAACGAGGAGCAGCTGGAGGGCGTGCTGGGCAGCATGGACGCCGAATGGGCCTACGCCCTGGGCCAGGCCCAGGCAAGCGTGGACAAGGGTATGGCCAGCCTCGTAGCCGGCGCCAGGCAGGCCTATGAAAGCGGATCCTGGTCCGGCGCGGACTCAGCCTTCCAGCGCGCGGCTGCCCTGGCGGACCGGGCCGCTCCCCTCCTGGCCCTCTGGAGCTATTACCTGCCCACGGAGCTCCAGGACGCGTCCACGCCCTTCGGCCGCCTCATCGTGGGCGAGCAGGGGCCTAAATACCTGAGCCTAGGCCACGCGGCGGACAGTGCGAGGAGCTGGGCCGCCCTGGCGCGGCTGCAGGACAGCATGGACGCGGGCGACCGTAGCCTGGCCGGCTATGATCCTGAAAGCGCCGCCCGCGACATAGCGCTGGCGGCCTTTAGCCAGCGCCGGGACGCCTTCATACAGCATTACGCCCAGGCGGAAGCCTTGCGCGTCGCCTCGGGGCTCAGGGCCGAGCGGCTCGTAGCGGCCAGCGCGGCCGGCCTCGGCAACGACGCGTCCATCGAGCTGCAGGGCGCGCTAGACGGCTCCATAAGCGTTGCGGCGGCCCGCGCCCGCGGCTTAGAAACCCAGGCCGTGGCGCGTACCGCGGCCTATGAATACCAGCTCATAGCCGACGCGGCCGCTGCCGCCCTGGCCTTCATAGAGCAGGGCAAGAGCCTCATGGACGGCCTCCCCTCCGACAATCCCCTGGAACCGGACGTTATATACAAGTATCCGGGCAGGGCCCTTCAGAGCCTGGGCGGCGGCGACCAGGCCCTGCGCGCCATAAGCGGGCGCATCACCGAATACCTGAACAAGTACCGCTCTCTGCCCGCCTATCTGGCATCGGCGGCGAGCGTTACCGAGTGGACCGAGCGCGTAAGCGCGCAATCGGCCGCGAACGCCGCCCGCATAGCCGAAACGAGGGACCTTACGGCGCGCGCCCAGGAGCAGAAGCGCCAGGCGGATTCCAGCCGCATGGAGGCCGAGCGCCGCGTAGCGGAGGCCAGGAGCGCCTTGCAGGCAAATAATTTCGAGGTAGCGCGCGAGCGCCTCGACCGCGCCAGCGAACGCTACCTCACCTCCCTGTCTTTCGAGCAGGACGCGGCCCTGCGCGCCAACAGCGACCGTATCTTAAACGAACTCGCGAGCGCCATAATCAAGGCGCAAAACGAACTGGTCATAGCCGACACGCGCCGACTGCTCACCGAGGGCAAGAGCCAGTACCTGCAGGGGCAGTTCGACAGCGCCGAGTCCGCCCTCCTGCAGGCGCGCAGCCGCTGGAATACCACCAACGCCACGCCTGAGGTGGAGGTGGAGTACTGGCTCAAGCTAGTGCAGACCGCCCTGTCGGTAAAGTCCGGCCGCGATATTCCTATAACCGCGCCGCTCTACCCGGAAATGAGCCAGCTTATATCGCTGGCCAAGGGCTACTACGAGGAAGGCGCGGCCCTGCTGGCCAAGCGCGATCGCGTAGGCGCCCTTAACCAGTTCCTGCTGGCCAGGCAGAAAATCGCGGACATCAAGCTTATCTTCCCGCTTAACCAGGAAGCGCGCGTGCTCGAGCTGCGTATAGACCAGCTTACCGACGCAGACGCCTTTAACCGGCAATTCGCCCGCATGGTGGAAGAGGCACGCGCTAAGATCAATGCCAATAGCGACCTTACCACCGCCTATAGCGACCTCAAGGACCTTGAGGCCATCAACCCCCGCTACGCGGGCCTGCGCGCCCTCATAGAGCAGGCCGAGATTAAGCTTGGCTTCCGCCAGCCGCCGCCCGACCCGCGCGCCATAGCCAGGGCCCGCGAGCTGGTGGCCGCGGCGCAGCGCATCTTCGACTCGGGCGATACGAGCCGCTTTCCCCTGGCGCGCACCCAGCTTGAGGAAGCCATACTGCTCGACCCGAATAACGAAAGCGCATCAAGGCTCAAAGACCGCATAGCCACGATAATTGGCGGCACCCAGACCATTGTGCTGTCCGCCGCTGCCGAGGCCCTTTACAACGAGGCCGTAG
>JBFZES010000178.1:0-6421 GCA_041306725.1 Spirochaetaceae bacterium
GGCGAGGAATTCGACCTTGAGCTCCTCTCTGAGCGGAATGTGCTTGAAGCCCAGCCGGGCGAAGGCCAAAGCCGCATACTCTTCCAAGACGCGGAAGACCGCTTAGTCGCGCTGAGCTGGGGGTTACAGGCCGCGTCCCTGTACCGTGAGGGCCTGCGCTCGGCGGAAGCCATGCGCAAGGACCTGCTGAACGCCGGGCTGGGCGATACGGTCATAGGGGTGGGCGAGGCGGTTAATGAGCTCGAGAGCCTCTCCCAGAGCTATGCCGACGCGCTGCGGGCGCTGCAGATAGCCCTCCTTAAGGGCAGGACAGGCGTGAGCGCGTACCGGGAGCTCGGCTCCACCGTCGGCTCCGACAGGCCAAGCCGCCCCGTATGGGCCAAAGCCATAGCGTCCGCCCTTAAGCTGTCCAATATAGACGACTGCAGGCGGCAGCTCGGGGACATGACGGATTTCTTTCGGTCCAGCGATTTCGATTTGCCCGTATACCGCGACAGCCTGCGCCTCGTCTTGGCGGCCATCGTGCAGAGCATAGACGATTTGGATATCCCCACGAGGGACATCTTTCCACCGGGAACCGATCCGTTCGCTGAGCTGCTGCAGCTGAAGAGCCTTGAGGCCGTAAGCGATTGGCTCGGCGATCTCTTTGAGCGGGTAGCGGCTTATACCGGGGCCAGGCAGGAAAATTTCGCCGGCGCAAAGGTACGCGAGGCCCTGGACTACCTTGAAACCCATTACGCGGATCCGGAGCTGTCTATGCAGAGCCTCTGCAAGGAACTGTATATAAGCACCAGCTACTTAAGCGCCAGCCTAAAGCGCCATAACGACCGGAGCTTCGTTGAGCAGCTTACGGACATACGCATAGGCAAGGCCAAGGAACTCCTCCGAAGCACGGCCCTCAAGACCTATGAGATAGCGGAGCGGGTGGGCTATAGGGATCCCCATTATTTCTCCTTGAGCTTCCGCAAGGTCGCGAACATGACCCCCACGGAATATAGGAGCAGGCATGAGCCGTAGCGTCCCCTATATCCGCCACCACAGCATACAGGTAAGCATGGCGCTCGCGTTCTCCATCATAGCCGTGTCCATAATCGTAGGCGCCATACTCATAGCCTTCTCGCTTACCGAGGAAACCGCCCGTATAGCGTCGCGCCGCTATACGCAGCAATTGGTTAACCAGGTGGCCGCGAACATAGAGTCCTATATCGATTACATGGACAGCGTGTCGGTGTTCGTGCAGGCGGACCGTGACGTGCAGGAATTCCTAGGAGCGCCTAGCGCCGAACGCAGGGACCGGGCGGGACCCGGCGCAAGCGCGCTCTTAAGCACGCTCGTGCGCAGCAGGAAGGATATTTCCCTCGTGGCGGTATTCGACTACGGGGGCGGCTTCATATCCGACGATCCTGACCATAGGCTAAATCCCTTCGCCGAGCCCGAGCGGCAATCCTGGTTTAGCATGGCTCAGAAAGAGAGCGGGCGCTCGGTCATATCGTCGTCGCACGTGCAGAACGTCATCCTTGACCGCTATATTTGGGTTATTTCGCTTTCGCGCGAAATCCTGGACAGCGGCGGCGGGCAGGGGGCGGGCGTGCTGCTCGTGGACCTTAACTTCGACGTCATAGAGCGCATATGCAGCTCCATAGAATTAGGCAGGCGCGGCTATATATTCATCGTGGACAAAAATGGCGAGATCGTGTACCACCCCCAGCAGCAGCTCATATACGGCGGCCTAAAGAGCGAGAATATACCGCTGATCGTCGCTTCCGCCGACGAGTATTTTACGGAGGCCAGCGAAGGCAGCGACCTCTTGTACAGCATAAAGACTATGGCCGCCACGGGCTGGAAGGTGGTGGGCGTCAACTACCGCAGCGAACTGGTGGAGAACCGCGACACCATACGCCGCACCTACGCCTTCTGGGGCTTGGCCTTCTTCATCATAGCCATACTGCTGTCCATGGCGGTGTCGCAGCGCATATCCAAGCCCATCAAACTGCTGCGGAAATCCATGCAGGCGGTGGAGCGCGGCGATTTCGACGTGCAGGCGGACATACGCAGCGGCAACGAGATAGGCGAGCTGGGTAAAGACTTTAATATCATGACCTCGGAGATAAAGCTGCTGCTCCATAGGATTACCGAGCAGCAGGAGCAGAAGCGCAAGAGCGAGCTTAAAGCCCTGCAGATGCAGATCAATCCGCACTTTCTCTACAATACCCTCGACTCGATCATCTGGATGGCGGAAGGGAAGAAGCAGCAGGAAGTCATAGCCATGAGTTCCGCGCTCGCTCGCCTGTTCAGGCTTAGCATAAGCAGGGGCAAGGAGGTCATCGACATAGCCTCCGAGGTGGAGCACGTGTCGAACTACCTTACCATCCAGAAGATACGCTACAAGGATAAACTCGATTACCGGCTGGAAGTGCCCGAGGAGCTTAAGGGCTACCGTACCGTCAAGATCATCCTGCAGCCCCTGGTGGAAAACGCCATCTATCACGGCATTAAGAACAAGGCGGGTACCGGCATCATTACCATAAGCGGCATGAAGGCAGCTGATGGCATAGAGCTTTCCGTGCGCGACGACGGCGTAGGCATGGACGAGGCCCAGCTTGCCCGCCTACGCGCCACGCTCGCGGGCGGGGAACCGGACGAGGGCGACGGCGGCTATTCGCCGCACAGCGGGCTCGGCGTGCGCAATGTCGACGAGCGCATTAAGCTGTATTTTGGCCCGGGTTACGGCCTGAGCTACGAGAGCGAAGAGGACAGGGGCACCATAGTGCGCGTGCGCCTGCCTGCCCTTAGAGGAGAAGAAGAGAAATGAAACGAATAGCGCCGTTCGTGGTGCCTGCTATATTGCTAGGCATCATCTTCATAGGAAGCTTCATCATACTCTATATCGCGGGCACGCCCGCGCAGGTGACGCCGCCAAGGATAGCGGCCGTGCTCAAGACCATTGATTCGAATATGGAGTTCTGGGAGGTCGTCAAGAGCGGGATGCAGACCGCGGCCACCGAATTTTCCGCGCGCCTTGAGATATTCGGCCCCTGGATGGAGAGCGACGTGGAGGGGCAGAAGGCCATCATGGATAGGGTCATAAAGGACCGTCCCACCGTTATCGTGCTCTCGGCGACCGATTATACGGCCCTCATACCCTATGTGGAGCGCGCGGCCGCCGCGGGCATACCCGTCATCACCCTGGACTCAGGGATAGATAGCGAAATACCCGTAAGCTTCGTGGCTACCAACAGCGTAGAGGCCGCCGAGAAGCTCGGCCATCTCTTGCCCTCCCTGCTCGAGCCGGGCAGAAGCGTGGCGATTATCAACCATGTGCCGGGCGCCACTACCGCCATAGAGCGGGAAGCTGGCGTGCGCAAGGCGCTTGAACGGGACGGCCGCTATCCCATACTGGGCACCTGGTTTACCAACAATTTCTTAGAGAACGCCTATGCCATAGCCCTCGACCTGACTGAGCGCTATCCGGAACTCGGCGCTATATTGGCCATGAATGAGGTGTCGACGATAGGCGCCGCGCAGGCCCTGGTGGACGCGGGGCTGGCGGGCAGGGTGAAGCTCTTAGGCTTCGACAGCTCCCTTGAGGAGATTAAATTCATAGAGCGCGGCGTGCTGGACGCCACGGTTATACAGAAGCCCTTCGCCATGGGCTACCTGGCCGTGCGCGCCGCTTTGGACGCCATCAACGATATACCCCAGGCGCGCTTCATCGATACGGGCTCGGTGCTCATAACGGCGGACAACCTGTATTTGCCCGAAAACCAGAAATTGCTCTTTCCCTTCGCCGAGTAGGTTTTTATACTTTTTGAATAGAATAATGCATATACCGAATAAAAAAGCTGCCTCATCATGCAACTATGAACGATACGCTTATACGCATGGAGGGGATAGATAAACGCTTCCCCGGCGTGCACGCGCTTAACGATTGCCGCTTCGACCTGGTATCAGGCGAGGTCCATGCCCTCGTAGGCGAAAACGGCGCGGGCAAGTCCACCCTGATGAAGGTACTCTCAGGCGTCTATCAGAAGGATTCAGGCAGGGTAGAGCTCAAAGGCAAGGCCATAGAACTCCACAATACCAAGCAGGCGCAAAGCCTGGGCATAAGCATCATCCATCAGGAACTCAACCTGATGAAGCACCTGAGCGCGGCCCAGAATATATACATAGGCCGCGAGCATAATAAGGCGTTGCCCCTGCTCGTGGACGACGCGGCCATAAACGAGAAGACCCGCGAGCTTTTCAAGCGCATAAACCTTGACCTTGATCCGCAGGTAAAGGTGTCAGAGCTTACCGTGGCTAAGCAGCAGATGGTGGAGATAGCCAAGGCGCTGTCCTTTAATATGGACGTGCTCATCATGGACGAGCCCACCTCCGCCTTAAGCGATACCGAGATAGAAGACCTCTTTCGCGTCATAGCCGACCTTAAAGCGCAGGGCAAGGGCATCGTATACATATCGCACCGCATGGACGAGCTTAAGCGCATTTGCGACCGCGTCACGGTCATGCGCGACGGCTGTTACGTGGCCACCACGGCGATGAAGGACATAAGCATAGAGCAGATCATAGCGCAGATGGTAGGCCGCGCGGTGTTCGAATCCAGCCACCCCCATGGCGATACTTCAAAGGCCGAGCTGGTCATGGAAGTAAAGGGCCTCTGCCGGGGCAGGCGCGTGCGCGACGTATCCTTTAATCTGCACCGCGGCGAGATACTGGGCTTCGCGGGGCTCCTAGGCGCCGGCCGCACCGAGACGGCTCGGGCCATATTCGGCGCGGACGCCATCGATTCAGGCGAAGTATTCGTGAAGGGCAAGAAGGTAAGCATAAAGCACCCCAAGGACGCGGTGCGCCACGGCATAGGCTATCTGTCCGAAGACCGCAAGCAGTACGGCCTGGCCTTAGGCTTAAGCGTAGGCACCAATACCGTCATGGCCTCGCTGCCCCGCTTCCTTAAGTCCCTCATGATCGTGGACGACAAGCGCATACGGAGCGTGGCCGAAGACTATGTAAACCGCCTTCAGACCAAGACGCCAAGCGTGGACCAGAAGACGCAGAACCTGTCCGGCGGCAACCAGCAAAAGGTAGTCATAAGCAAATGGCTGGTGCGCGATTGCGACATACTCATCTTCGACGAGCCCACCAGGGGCATAGACGTGGGCGCTAAGAGCGAGATTTACCGCCTGCTCAACGAGCTCGCCGACCAGGGCAAGGCCATCATCATGATTTCCTCCGAATTGCCCGAGATACTCCGCATGAGCCACCGGGTCGTGGTCATGTGCGAGGGCAAGGTGACGGGCATACTGCAGGCGGGCGAGTGCACGCAGGAAAAAATCATGCATCTGGCCACTCTACGGAATTAAGGGAGAACAGGATAATTATGGCAAACACCGTAGCGACGAATAAGCGGCTGAATCCCAAGGCCACGCAGACCATATTGGCCTTCGCCAGCCTGGTCGTGCTGCTCATACTCTTCAGCGTGGCCTCGCCCAACTTCTTCAGGCCGGACAACCTCATAGGCATACTGCTGGCCACCGCCGTCAACGGCATACTGGCGGTTGGCGTTACCTTCATCATTATCACCGGCGGCATAGACCTGTCCATAGGCACGGTCATGACCTTCGGTTCGGTCATGGCGGGCGTGTTCATAACGATGTGGCAGCTGCCCATACCCCTGGGCATAGCGGCGGGCATACTGGCGGGCGCGCTCTGCGGCTTAGTAAACGGCTTCAATATCACCAAGCTCAAGATACCGCCCTTCATAGCCACCCTGGGCATGATGATGGTTACCAAGGGCCTTAACCTGATACTCTCCGGCGTCAAGCCCGTCTATTTCGTCGACACGCCGGACTTCGCCAAGATAGCCACCATGCCGGTGTTCGGCATACCCATGGGCGTGGTCATATTCTTCGCGGCGGCCATAGTGGCGGCCTTCATACTCACGAGGACCATACTGGGCCGCTACGCCTTCGCCATAGGCTCCAACGAGGAGGCGGCGCGGCTGTCGGGCATCAATACCGACGCCTGGAAGATGGGCATATACGCCTTAGGCGGCGCCTTCGCCGGCATAGCGGGCCTGGTCATGGCCAGCCGGCTCCAGTCCGCCCAGCCCGCTCTAGGCGCGGGCTACGAACTGGACGCCATAGCCGCCGCGGTCATAGGCGGCACATCGCTCTCAGGCGGCGAAGGCTCCATACTCGGCACGGTCATAGGCGCGTTCATCATAACCGTGCTGACGAACGGTCTGCGCATATTGTCCGTGCCACAGGAGTGGCAGATGGTCGTGACGGGGCTCATCGTCATAGGAGCGGTATACCTGGACATCATGCGCCGCAAGGTAAAGTAAACGTAGGTACCAATAGCCGTTGGCTATCGAAATAGGGAAGCCGGAACGGTACATCGTGCCGGCAAGCCCAACAGGAGG
>JBFZES010000179.1:0-14858 GCA_041306725.1 Spirochaetaceae bacterium
CCTCCTATCCCGAAGGCACCGCCGGCGCCATGATGACCTCGGAATATATAGCCTTGCCGGCCAGCCTCACGGTAGCCGGGGCCATGGAGCGCATACGCAGGGAAGCGCCCAAGAAAGAGTCCGTGTACAACAGCTACATCGTGGACTCCGGAAAGCGCCTCATGGGCAAGGCCACGCTGCGCGACCTTATACTGGCCGAGCCCGGGGCCCTCCTGTCCGAAATCATGGATGACCAGGTGGCCAGCGCGCGCGCGGACGAGGATAGGGAAGAGGCCGTATACACGCTGTCCCACTACGACCTCTTGGACCTGCCCGTGGTCGACGAGCGGGGCGTTATCGTGGGCATCATCACCCACGACGACGCCATGGACGCCATGGAGGACGAGCATACCGAGGATATGGAGCGCTTCATGGCCATATCAGGCAGCCACGGCGACGCCAGCTACCTGCAGACCCCCGCCTGGAGCCATTTCAAGCATCGCGTGGTATGGCTCGTCATACTGGCAGGCTTCGGCCTGGTGTCCGGGGCCATACTCCAGGGCTTTGAGAGCACGCTCATGAACCTGATGATATTGGCCTTCTATATGCCCATGCTCGCGGGCACCGGCGGCAATACCGGCAGCCAGTCGGCTACCATGGTGGTGCGGGCCCTGTCGCTTAAGGAGATAAGCCCGAAGGACGCTCTGCGGGTGCTATGGAAGGAATTGCGGGTATCGCTGCTCTTAGGCCTGGTGCTTGGCTCCATGGCCTTCCTGCGGGTGTTCTTCCTCTCGCATGGCGCGCAGATACCGCCTGGCATATCGATAGCCAGCATAGGCCTGGCCATAGCGCTGGCGCTCTGCCTGCAGGTGATAAGCGCCACCGTGCTCGGCGCGGCCCTGCCGCTCCTGGCCGCCCGCTTCAAGGCCGACCCGGCTTTGGTGGCCAGCCCCGCCCTTACCACCGTGGTGGACATAACGGGCCTGCTTATCTATTTCGGCACCGCCAGGCTCGTGCTCGGCGTGTAGGGCTCCGCTTGGAGCCCCGTTAAAGCTCCAGCGGGCGGCGGTTATCGGCCAGGCGCTTGGACAGGTAGTCGCGGTCGAGCCCAAGGTCGGCCGCAATGCGGCGCAGCTGCTCGGCGGACAAAAGATTCTGCTCGGCGTAGAGGTAGCAGAGGGCCTTTTCGGCTATGCAGGGCACCTTGAGCGCCGCCAGGTTCTGCGGCCTAGGCTCCTGGCCGTCCAGGTGCAGGCGCTTGAGGCTCGCGTGGAGCCTGGATGATTCCATGTCGCCGGCTACCGCCGCGAGCTCGGCTAAGAGCGGCTTGATCTCCCCGCGCGAGGCGGCCTCGCCTAAGGGCTTCAGGGTGAAAAAGGTGTATTCCTTGGCGGGAAGGTAGTGGTGCTCGTCGCAGCGCGTGCAGTAGTTGGGCTCGCGCGGGTCGTCCTTGGCCCGGTCCCCGCCTATGATGATGAGCGGGTCGAAATACAGGGCAGGGCATTCTTCGCCCTCCACGCTGTAGTAGCGGTAGGTAAAGAGCGAGTCGGCTATGCAGTCGTCGTGCTCGCAGTAGGCGGTAAGAGGGAATACGTCCGTGGCGTTTTCCAAAAGGAGCCGCGCCGTGTGGTTGAATATCTCGCGGCGGAAATTGAGCACCAGCGTGGGCAGCACGAAGACGAGGCCGCGCGCGTCGGACTCGTTGCGTATGAGATAGGCTATGCGCTCGTCGTAGAAGGCCGCCTCGTCCACTATCCAGGTGCCCGCCTCGGCATGGCAGGCCAGTATGGACTCAAGCTCAAAGGAATCGCGCGCGGTGGATATGTCGTCGCCGCAGCGCTCGTAGCCGCCGCGGTAGGCGAGCGCGTCGTCGGGGTATTCGGGGAAGCGGTCGCGGTCCATGCGCGAGCGCACGAAGTGCAGCTGCCTGCGGTCCGCGCCCGCGGTGCTGGTGCGCCCGGCCACCTCGGCGCCTTTCTTCTGCGCTACTTTGGAATCCCGCCATATGCGGGCGCTGAACTCGGTCTTGCCCGAGCCCATGGGGCCTATGACGAGTATGCGCCTGCCCTTGCGCACGAAGTCAAAGTGGTCGTAGGAGCGGTGGACCCGTATGCTCGGAAAGCCCAGGCTCCGCAGGAACTCGTTCTGCTTATCCTCGCCCTCGGCCGCAGCGCTCATCCCTCAATCTCCAGCTCTTCCTCGTCGTCCCGGGCGGGTATGACGAATTTGGCGCTGGAGAACGCCGTGCCTAAAGCCACCGCGGCGAGGCCCGCGCTTAAGAAGCCGCCGGTGAGACGCGTAGCCGCGAATTTTACGTATTCGGTAAGCGCCGGTATCTGATTGATAGTGAAGCCCTGCAGTTCGCCGCCTCGTATGAGGCCGGCGGGATTGATGAGGTGGGGAACGAGCCCTATGACCAGCACGAATATGCCCGGGCCCAGTATATTGCCGCCCAGGCGAGCGAGCCTCTTTCGCCAGCTGTCCTCGGCTATGAAGGCCGAGGCTACGCAGAGTCCACCTCCCGCTAAGAGCAGCCAGAGCGACGAGGCGGCAAGGCCGGCTTGCATGCCTATGAGGTTCATGGGCCGGCCGTTCCAGCTACGATCCACGCCCTCAGGCTCCAAGGGCAGGTTGACGCTGGCGGGCAATTCCGCTATGCGGGCGCGCACGAGCTTGGTAGCCTCGTCCATGGCCAGGTTTTTGCCGCGCGGGGTATCGAGGGCGCCTGATCCGGCAAGGCTTTGCGGCAGGGTTCCGGCGGGCAGGGCGCCCAAGGGATTGGTAGCCGTCGAGAAGTAGGTGGACACGAAGAGCGGGCTGCCTCGATCGGCGGCGGCCTTCAAGCCGCTTAAGTCGAGGGCATAGCTCGTCGCGCCGGCGTCCAAGGACTTGAAGAAGCCGGCTATTACCGATTCCGCCGTGTCCACGATAGCCGCGGAGGGCAGGGCGGCCTGCAGGGCCGCCACGGCGGCCGGCCCTTCAAGCGCGTAGTCGCCCAGCTCTATGGTGGCAGGCACGTTCTCGCGCAGCTCCGGGGCCTCGAGGAGGGCGCTGAAGCGGGCATCCCGCACGAGTTCCACGTAGCGGTCGGGATTGACCAGCCAGGGCCGCACGGCCGTCAGCGATAAGCCGCCGAGCAGAAGGGGCAGGGCCATAAAGAAGTAGAGCGCGAAGCCAAGGAAGCGTTTAGCCGTTCGTAATGCTTTCATTTTGTTTCTCCTGTAGCGCTTGCCACCAAAGGCCGCGCCTTTGGCGCGCCGAATGACAAGGCTTTGAAGGGATGCACGTCCATAGGATTTAAGTACCAGCCCTTGATAAAGGCGGTATCGATGACGTCGAAGGACAGCGAGTGGTATACCGGCAGCACGGCGGCGTCGGCGAGGAGCTTAGCTTCCGCCTTAGCCAAGCTAGCCATGCGGGCCTGGCCCTCCTCGCCCGAGGAGCGGCGCACGAGCTCGTCGTATTCCCTGCTCTTGTACGAAGCCTCGTTAAGGCTGGAATCGCTGGTCCACATGAGCAGGAAGGCCGCCGGATCGGCGAAGTCGCCTATCCACGAGGTAAAGGAAAGCGAAAAGCCTTGCTTGCGGAGTTCCCGTATCGTGTCGTCGGGGCCGGGATGGCTGAGTTCAGCGGCTATGCCCAGGGCGGCCCAGGCTTCAGCTATGACGGCGGCATTGGCGTTGTGCGTCGGCGAGTCGGGCAATATGAGCTGCGCAGGGGGCAGTTTCTTCGGGTCGCGGTAGCCCGCCGCCGCCAGGAGCTTCTTGGCCTGTTCCAGGTCGGCCTTCTCTATGCCTTCAGGCGATACGTAGCCTGAGAAGGGATAAATGAGCCGTGAGGTAGGCGCGTAGTAATTGTCCTCGGTGCGGATCTTTTCCCAGGGTATGAGCAGGGCCAAAGCCCTGCGTACGCGGGCGTCGGACCAGGGGCGCTGGGCGGCGTTCCAGAAATAGTAGCCCGTGCCGAAGCTAGGCGCGTACTGTATATCGTCGGGCGAGCTTAGGCTCTCCGCGTCGGCCATGTCCATGAGCCAGTGTATCTCGCCGTCGTTATAGCGCGCGGTGGCCTCCGCTTCGGACTCGAGGAATAGGAAGCGCAACGCCCCTATGGCCACCGAGGCGGCGTCCCAATAGAGTGGGTTTTTCTGAAGGAGCAGCTCGCCCTGATTCATGCTTACTATGCGGTAGGGCCCGCTGCTCCGCACGGCGGACGGCTCCCAATGATCCTTGCCGCGCAATGACGGGTGCACGGGCACGAAGCTCATATGGCAAAGCAGGCGCGTGAAGTACGCGGTAGGCGCCTCGAGCTCCACGACCAGCGTACGCTCTCCTTCCGCTCGTATGGCCACGGAACTTGAATCCTTGCTCTTGCCCGTCCTGTAGTCGCGGGCTCCCTTGATCACGTCGAAGAATACGGCGAATTCGGCGGATGTAGCCGGCGCTAAGAGGTAGCGCCAGGATTGCACATAATCGTCGGCGGTGATGGGGCTGCCGTCCGACCAGTTCAGCCCGGAGCGCAGGGTAAAGGTCCATGTCTTGCCGTCGGCGGATTTAACGTAGGACTCAGCGTGCGCGCGCACCGGGTCCATAGTCTCCGGATCATAGCTGAAGAGGCCTTCATAGAGGGCATTGAGCGCCTGCATGTCATGGGAATACACGGTTTTATAGGGGTGCAATTCCACGCCGTACGAGCCCATGCCTACCACGAACTCGTCCCTGGCTTTGCTTTGCGCGTTGATGCTCGCTGCCGTACAGAAGGCCAAGGCAATGGCCGCCGCTAGTATACGTCGAATCATGGGGGCTCCTTGAAGCGTGGCAGGCTCTCGGCTAAGCGACGCTAGGCGTCGCTAGGCGACGCTAAGCGTCGCCAATGCCCAGGCGTTTCATCTGTTCAAGCTCATCCTTCTGGGCTATGTACTCATGGCGCTTCTGGTTGGCCTTAATAAAGGCGTTTTTTACCGAGCCAAGCTCTATAGCAACGGACCGTACCCGGCCCTTAATCTCGGGATCCGTGACCGCTCCCTTGAAGAACACGTCGAGCGCCTAGAGCTTCCTATAGTAGGCCTGCAGATCCTCTCTGCCCTTTTCGAGGAACTTATACGATTGATCCTCGTTGGCGCTCTCTAGCCGCTTGCTCGCGGCCGAGTTGCGGGACACCATGGCGGAGAGAGTCTGCGCCCGCCTGCCCACCTCCTCGGTAAGGGCGGTAAAATCTATGTCTTCGCTTTTGCGTTCGCTCGATACCGGATCGATGTACTCGACCTCGTGGACGATATGCTCCGCTTTTTTCCCCATCATCTGCCTGAGCGCGCGCTTTACCTTGGTCATGAAGGACTTATCCTGAGCCTCGAGCAGCAGCTGGTTGTCCAGCAGCTTCTGCACCGCGTCGTTGAGCTGGTAGCCAGCGCCTATAAGCACCCGCGCGCCCTCGAGCACGATGGCCTTGAAGTTTCGCTCGGCGCTCTTGCTCTGTTTCTCTTCCTTAACCTCAAGCTTGCGCAGGATCTCGTCCCTTAGGCT
This sequence comes from Spirochaetaceae bacterium, assembly GCA_041306725.1. Classification (GTDB taxonomy): domain Bacteria; phylum Spirochaetota; class Spirochaetia; order Treponematales; family UBA12059; genus UBA5200. The sequence goes on from JBFZES010000179.1 coordinate 5,499, forward strand.
CTGCCCCTCGGCCGAATAATCCTCCAGTATGATCTCCTCAGCCAATTCCGGGGAGAAGGGCCTGTCGCCCGCGGCCTCGGCGAAGCGCTGCCTAACCTTGCGTATAAGCTCTTCGCGGTGGGTGATGGCGAAATCCCGCTCTATGTTCATAGTCTGGAACGCGAGGCGCCTCAGCTCGAGCTTGAAACGCTCCTTATGCACCAGGGTAAGGTCCTTGAGCGTAAGGAATATCTTTTTTGTGGTCTTGTCCAGCTGCAGGAGGGCCTCGTTGATGATGCCGGTGGAGAGCGGGTCGGTACCCTTGCGTATCGTCGCTATCAATTCAGCGAAGTAGCGGGTATTCATATGGGGGCTGTTTTCGGTGAATTGTATGAAGTTGAAGTACTTAGTGAGGCCGACGAGGCGCTTGATCCTTGGCATGGTAAGGAAGTCCACGCTGAACTGGTAATAGTTGTTGAGGAAGTCGAGATAGGACTCAAACTGGGACAGGCGTATGCACATCTGGTCGAGCTTCTCGCTCTCGGCGAAGGAGCCTTCGGGCGGGTTGGCTACCTCGGATATCTTGAGGTCGTACTTGTAGGGATCCTCATGGATGAGGCCCTTGCGCAGGAGTACGCTGTATATGCCTTGAAAGGCCGATTGGAAGAGCTTGTAGTCATCCTTCAGCTGCTTGAGCTCATATTTATCACTGCGCTCGACCTTAGCCAAGAGCGCCTGGTCCAGGCGATCTGCGTACTTTGCTTCTTCCATACCGGGGAATTATGTCGTAAATACTCAAAGGACGCAAGCGCCGCGCGCGCCGCCGGCGTAGCGGGGGCATGGATATACGCGTTTGCCATTTCCTTTTTTCATTGATACGCGCGGCTCCGCGGGCGGCGTTTAAGGACCCTGGCCTGGCGCTCGCTAAGGCTGGGCTGGCACCCTCGTTGGCCTTGTGCGGTTTCGCCTGCTGGGTACTCTCTTCGTGCCCCTTGGCCCCGCCGACCATAGCGGCGGCAGCGCGCCTGCCTCCCTTCCCCGAGGCCTGGTCCGTCGCCGAGTTTTGGGAGCTGCGCGTGGAGCAGGGCGGCCTGCTGTCGGATCCGCTCGTGGCTCGCCCGGGCGACACCCTAGTCCTGGCCCTTCCGCGCCGCTCTACCGCCTATGTATACTGCGCCGCGCTCCTAGGCGGCGGGAAGAGCCTGCCCTTCGGCGCGGTATGGCCGCAACAGGCCGTGGCTCCGGCTCAGGGCGGGCCTGGCGCGGCCTTGGACATCACGGCCAGCGGGGGCCTGGCCGCCGCGTTTGGCGCCTTGCTTGAGCGGGGCGGCTACGATGCGGGATGCTTTAGCCTGGAGCGCTTCGGGCTGGAGGCCGAAGCCAGGGCGGGGGATCCCTGGACCCTCGATTTGGCCGCCCTAGCCCAGTCGGTGGCCGGCGGGAGCTTCAGGGCCGACAGCCTCCGCGATAAGCCGGAAAAAGCCCTGGCGCGGCTATGGCTGCCCCTTCGCTTAGCGGGCTTGGAGCTCACGCCGAGCAGCCCCTGGGCTCAGGCTTTGCTCGTGGCCGCCGACGGCAGCCTGGACCTTGAGCTCTGCTATAAGCCGCGTTCGCTTTACGGCGGCGGCTATGAGCTCCGGGCTGGCTTGTCGCCCGAAGGCGAGCCCTGTTGGAGCATCAAGGAGCTGAGCGCAGCAGGCGGACTATGAACTCGCTGCCGCCGCCTTCGCGCGGCTTGAGCGCCACGTCGCCGCCGTGGGCAAGGGCAATATGCCTGACTATGGCAAGGCCAAGGCCGGTGCCGCCTAACTCGCGGCTCCGCGCCCTATCCACGCGGTAGAAACGCTCGAAGAGCCTGCCTCGGTCTTTTTCCGGTATGCCGGGCCCGCGGTCGAGGACGCTGAAGCGCAGGAAACGCTCATCCCTGTCCTCAGCTACCCGCAGCTCTATGGCGCCGCCTTGGGGGCCGTATTTGGCGGCGTTGGCGAGCAGGTTGACGAAGAGCTGCTCCAGCAGCCCCTCGTGGGCCACTACGGAGTAGGTATCGGGGCAGTCGAGTTCGACCCTGGCGTCCTTAGCGGCCAGTATGAGGCTCACCGAGGCTATGGCCTGCTCGAGCACGACGCGGGCGGGGCGGCTTTCCAGCTCGTCCATGGCCTGGCCGCGCGGCTTGGCGTTGGCTTCGAGCCGCGCCAAGGTAAGGAGGTCATCGATAATGGATGCCATACGGTCGGCGTGCCGGTGGATGATGGCGATGAAGCGCTTGCGCTCTTCCTCCGTACCGTCCTGATTCTCGAGCGTCTCCGCGAAGCCCTTAATGAGCGTTATGGGCGTGCGCAGCTCATGGGATACGTTGGCCACGAAATCCTTGCGCACCCGCTCAAGGCGTTTCATGGCGCTTAGGTCGCTTAAGGCTATGACCGCGCCGCAGCGGCCGTTTTCCAAGGACAGCGGGGCCGCGTAGGCCATGAGCACCCTGGTATCGTCGCCGTATATGTTGAGTTCCTCGCGGCAGGGCTGGCGCGTCGCGGTGCATTCGGCGGCTAGGCGCTCAAGCTCGGCGCTGCCGGAGGCGAGCAATACGCTCCGACCGATAAAGGCGCCGCTGTCGCCTTCCGCAGCCTGGGTAAAGCCCGAGCCGCGCAGGAGTTCCACCGCTCGGGGATTGGCAAGCCGGACGATGAGCCCATCGTCTAGCGCTATCACGCCTTCGCCTAAGGCGGAGAGTATGGCGTCCAACTCGGCCTTGCGCTTCTCCGTATCCTGTATCCTAAGCGCAAGCTCGGAGGCCATGCCGTTCATCGTGCTGGCCAGCGCGGAAAACTCCGGGTCGGCTATGCCGCGGGCCCGGCTGTCCAGCCTGCCTTGGGACCATTCCTCGGCGGCAGACGATAAGGCGAGCACGGGCCGCGCTATGCCGCGGCCAATGCGCGCGCTGGCCAAGGCGCCAAGCGCCATGAGCGCCAGCGCGGCTCCCAGCGAGGCGGCTATGAAGGGATTGAGCAGCGCCGCGAGGTCGGGACTGTCCATGGCCACGCGCAGGGCGGCCGCCACGTAACCGTCCCGCCGGATGGGAGCCGCCGCGTAGGTCATGGGAAGGCCTAGGGTACCCGAAGTCCTGGCGCTGGTCGCCGCGCTGCCCCGCAAGGCTTCGCGCACTTCCTGCCTGTCCAGGTGATTCTCCATAGCGGCGGGATCCGAGCGGGAGTCGCCCCACACGGCGCCGTCGGGGCCGACTATGGTGAGGCGCAGCTTGGATTCGCCGGCCGCCCGCAGGCAGAAGCCCTGGGCCAGTTCGGGGTCGGCGGGGGCAAGGGCGGCGAGGGCGCCGGCGCTGCGTTCCAGGGTGAAGAAGCTTACGTTCTGCTGCAGGCGCCGCATAGTAAGGATGGCCGCGCCTGCAAGGAGGCTCAGCGAGAGGGCAAGGAGCAGGGCCAGGGTAAGGAAGACCCGAAAGGCAAGGCGGCTTTTAGCCATACGCTATGCTTCCTTGAAGCGGTAGCCCACGCCCCGCACGGTCTCTATGCTATCGCCGCGGCCGCCAAGCTTGCGGCGCAAAGACACGATTTGCACGTCCACCGAGCGGTCGGTAACCGGGTAATCGCGCCCCTTTACCGAGTCGATGATGGACGAGCGCCCGTACACCCTGCCCGGGCTGCGCATGAGCAGTTCGAGTATGGCGAACTCGGTGGCCGACAGGTCCACGCGCTCGCCCTCCGCCCGTATCTCGTGGCGGTCGGGATCGAGGGTAATGCCGGATACGCTGAGCACCGCGTCGTCGTCCAATTCTCCTATGCTTCCCTGGAAGCGCCGGCGCAGGGCCGTGCGTACCCGCGCCACGAGCACCCGCGGGCTATAGGGCTTTACCACGTAATCGTCGGCGCCGAGCTCGAGGCCGGCCACCACGTCGGGATCCTCGCCCTTGGCGCTTGCCAGGATGACGGGCACCCGCGCGAGCGAGGGGTTCGCCTTCAAGGCGCGCAGGGTCTCAAGGCCGTCCATGCCGGGCAGCATGACGTCGAGTATGACGAGGTCCGGCGCTGCCGCCATAGCGGACTCTATGCCCAGCTCGCCCGATTCTGCCTGGTTCACGGCATAGCCTTCCTTCCCCAGCGAGAACGCGACAAGCTCCCGAATGTCCGGGTCGTCCTCTATGACGAGTATGGTCGCCTTGGGCATCCGACGGCCTCCTATTCGTTGAGCTCGGTATGCGCTCCGCTTACCATGTATACCACCGATTCGCACAGATTGGTTACATGATCGCCTAAGCGCTCGAGGAAGCCCGAGGTGGCGATGAGCCTGGTCGCCTGCTGCGCCTTGTCGGGATTGTCGCGTATGTAGTCGAGCACTTCCTTGATGAAGGCCTTGTGGTTGGCGTCTATCTCGTCGTCGCGCGCCGCGGTGCTGCGCGCCAGGGCTTCGTCCTTGGCAAGGAAGGCCGCTATGGCGTCATGCAGCATGCCCGAGCCCACGAAGGCCATGGTGGCCAGGCGCTCAAGCGAGCGCGGGTAGGGGTCTTCGGCCAGGCGCTTGGCGGCCTTGGCCAGGTGCACGGCGTGGTCCCCTATGCGCTCAAGGTTGTCGGTAAGCTTGAGCATGGTGACAAGCTCACGCAGGTCGCGCGCTACCGGCTGCTGCGTGGCTATGAGCATGGCAACCTGGTCCTCTATCTTAGTCTGCATGGCGTTCACGACTTCGTCGCCAGCCCGCACTTCCTTGGCCAAGGCCACGTCTCCGGTCTTGAGCGCCTCGAGCGCCTTGCGCAGGTCGTCTTCCACACGGGTGCCCATGGCCAATATATCGTGGTGGAGCCTCGTAAGCTCCTCGTTAAACTGTATCCTCGTTATCATCGTATACTCCTTGCCCTTTTCATCCGAAGCATCGCTTCTCAACCGAAGCGGCCTGATATGTAATTCTCGGTGCGCTCGTCCTTGGGATTGAAAAAGAGCTCTTTCGTGTCCGCGTATTCCACGAGGTCGCCCAAGAGCAGGAAGCCGGTCTTGTCGGACACGCGGCCGGCCTGCTGCATGTTGTGCGTCACGATTATTATAGTATAGCGTTTCTTGAGCTCGTCCAGCAAAGACTCTATCTTGGCGGTGGAAATGGGGTCGAGAGCGCTCGTGGGCTCGTCCATCAGGAGTATCTCGGGCTTAAGCGCTACGGCGCGCGCTATGCACAGGCGCTGCTGCTGGCCGCCGGACAGCGCGTAGGCGCTCTCCTTGAGCTTGTCCTTTACCTCGTCCCAGAGCGCCACCTGCTTAAGGCTGCTCTCCACCAGTTCGTCAAAGTCCCCCTTGTAGCCGTTTATGCGCGCGCCCCAGGCTATGTTCTCGTATATGCTTTTGGAGAAAGGGTTGGGCTTCTGGAATACCATGCCTATCCATCGGCGCACCTGCACGGCGTCTACGTCCGGCTCGTATACGTTCACGCCGTGGAACTGCACCTCGCCCATGGTCTTTACGCCGCTTATGAGCTCGTTCATGCGGTTGAATGCCCGCAGGGCCGTGCTCTTGCCGCAGCCCGACGGGCCTATGAGCGCGGTGACCTTTTGGCGCTCAAAGCCCATGGATAGCTTCTTAACCGCCTCGAAATCGCCGTAAAAGATGCTTAAGTCCTTGGCTTCGAGGGCGTAGCCCGATTCTCCCGATCCTATGGCCGCTTCAAGGCGGCCGCTTTCTTTGGCGCGTGGCGCGAAAATATTCATCAGCCGAACCTCTTCTGCTTGCGCAATCTGTTGCGCATGATTATGGCGAAGGAATTGAGCGATAGCATAAGGACGAGCAGCACGACGATGGCCGCGGCGGCTATATGCCTGAACTCCGCCTGCGGCCTGCTCGTCCACTGGTATATCTGTATGGGCAGGGTGGTAAACTTGGAGAACACCCCGGTGGGGTCCTGGGACAGGAAGGTGGACGCGCCCACTACCACGAGGGGCGCGGTTTCGCCTATGGCGCGCGATATGGCCAGCACCGTGCCGGTCAGTATGCGGTCGAAGCTGGCGGGCAGCACGTGGTACCATATGGTCTGCCATTTGGTGGCGCCCACGGCCAGGCTCGATTGCCGCAGTGAGCCGGGTATGGCCCGTATGGCTTCCTGCGCGTTTATGATGATGACCGGCAGGATAAGCAGGGCCAGGGTAAGGCCGGCCGATAGTATGGTACGGCCGTTGGCCACATCGCCTGCGCCTGTTTGCCCGAAGGCCGCGCCTGAGGTGACGGGCTCAAGCGCGCGCACGAATATGGCCAGGCCGAGCATGCCGTATATAATGGAAGGCACGCCAGCCAGGTTATAGATGTTTACCTGGATGATGCGGTTGAGGCGATTGTCGTTGGCGTATTCTTCCAGCCAAATGGCCGCGGCTATGCCTATGGGAAAGGCGAAGAGCACGGTGATCATTATGGTAAGGAGGGTGCCTTTAATCGCGGTGAGCACGCCCGTGGTCATGGGCCTGCCCGTAAGCGAGGTGGACAGGAAGCGCATGCTTACCCAGGAACGGAAGATAAGCTCGCCCTCGGGATAGTCCACGATGCCCTGCTCCAGTATGGCTTTCTTGCCGAAGAGGGACTCGAAGAGCGTGTAGGTCTGGACTACCTGGGGCTTGATGATCTCCGCGAGGGCCACTTCGTAGAGATCCAGGGCTTGTCGCTCTTCGAACGGCAGTTCGCGTTCGAGCGCGCGGTAGCGGCGGGGCGAAAGATGCTCATTAAGGGTAGCAAGGAGCTGTTCCTTGCTCTGGTCCTCCAGCGCTATGCCGTCCCTTGCCAGGGTGGAGGCATCCACCTCGTCCACCATGACCACGTAGCCGAAGGCATCGTCCACCACGGTTACGATCAGGGTGGCCAGGAAGAGGATGGCGAATATGGTCGAGAGCATGAACACGATGCGCCAGCGCGCGCCGCGCGCGTGCCTCGTGCCCAGGTTCTGCTCGAAGTCCTTGCGGGCAATCCCTTGGGCTTCTTGGGCCGAGCTCATTCGTACACCTCCCGATATTTCTTGACGATGCGCCGCGAGAATACGTTGAGGAGCAGGGTAACCACGAACAGCACCATGGCTATGGCGAAGAGGCTCTGGTAATCGATGGACTCGTAGGATAGGTCGCCGCCGGATATGCGCACGATGTGGCCCGTCATGGTTTCGGCGGCCTTGAAGGGGTTAAGCGTAAAATTCGGCCCGGCGCCCGCGGCCAGGGCCACGATCATGGTCTCGCCCACGGCGCGCGACAGCCCGAGTATGAAGGCGGCCGCTATGCCGGAAAAGGCGGCGGGCACGATGATCTTCACGCTGGTTTCCAGCTTGGTGGCCCCCATGGCGTAGGCGGCCTCGCGCAGGCTGCGCGGCACGGAGGACAGCGCGTCTTCGCACATGGAGCTGACCAGGGGCAATATGAGTATGCCCATGACGAGCCCCGCTGAAAGCGTGTTGTACACTTCCACCGTTTCGCTGCCTAAGAGCCCGCGCAGGAAGGGGGTAACTACCGTCAGGGCGAAATATCCGTACACTATGGTGGGCACGCCCGCGAGTACCTCGAGTATAGGCTTGAGCGTTTCGCGCACGCGCTCGCTGGCGTACTCGGCCAGGTAAATGGCCACGCCTAAGCCCAGGGGCAGGGCGACGAGCATGGCCAGGAGGCTCGTCACGAGGGTGGAGCTGAGCAGGGGCAGTATGCCGAACTGCTCTATGGTGGGCTGCCAGGCCGTGCCGGTAAAGAATTCCCAAAGAGACACATGATTGAAGAAGGTGAGGGACTCGGTGCCTAAGACGATGATTATGCCTAAGGTGGTCAATATGGACACCGACGCGCAGAAGAACAGGAAGGACTGTATGATCGTTTCGCCTGGGCGAGAGCGCTTGCCAAAAGAGAGCAGTCCCCGCTCTTCTTCCGGGTAGAGCGCTACTAGGTTCTGTTTCATCGTTCTCACTTTCGTTTAACAATTCAGCCCGATTTTCAGGCTGCAAAAGAGGCCCGAAGTCGCCTCCGGGCCTCTCAGCCATGGGCTTGAATCAAGCCTGGCCCAGGTTTAGTAGCGGCCCTTTACGGCGTCGAGCCAATTCTGCTTGGCTTTTTTCTGATCGGCCGCGGGAGCGGGGAAGTAGCCGACTTCCTTGAGGGCTTCGTTTACGTAGGTAAGGTAGTAGGCTATGAACGCGGCCACCTGGGGCTTGTCGTTCATGATCTTGGCGTCGCTGTAGATGAAGATGGGGCGGGCAAGGGGATAGGTGGCATTGTCCACGTTGGCCGCGTTCGCCGCTACGCCGTCTATGGAAAGCACGTTGAGCTTAGCCTTGTTTTCCTGGTAGTAGGCGAAGCCGAAGAAGCCTATGGCGTAGATGTCGTCGGACACGCCGCGAACCAGCACGTTGTCGTCCTCGGAGAGCTGGAGGTTCTTAGCGCCAAGTATGGGGGCGCGGTCCTTCTTATACAGGTGCTCTACGAAGTAGTCGAAGGTGCCGGAGTCGGTACCGGGTATGAAGCGCTTGATCTCCTTCTTGGGGAAGCTGGCGCGCACGTCCGACCACAGGACGGCGGTGGAGAAGGCGAGCTTGAGCTCGGCCTGGGTCATATCCTTGGCGAAGGTATTGCTCTTGCTCACGACCACGGCCAGGGCGTCGGTGCCGAGGCGGAACTCGATGGGCGTGCGGCCTATGGCCTTGGCGGCGTCTATCTGGGTCTGCTTGATGGCTACCGAGGCGTTGGATATGTCGGTCTCGCCGGTCTTGGTAAAACGCTCGAAGCCGGCGCCAGAGCCTATGGAGTCTATGGTAACCTGGCCCATAAAGCCGTCGTCCTTGAACATGGAAGCGATTACTTCGGACACGGGGTATACGGTGGAGCTGCCGGCGGTTACGATGGTACCGGTCACCTTTGAAGGGTCGATGCCGGGAAGCATCTTGTCGGGGTCGTCGCTGGTCTTGCCTATCCAGGTAAACTTGCCTTGCGCGAAAGCGGCGGTGGCCAAAAGGGCCAGCGCGGTAATCAGTACGGTCTTCTTCATGAGATTTCCTCCCCACGGTTTTTCCGGCCTAGGGCCGGCTATCTGGTACCAAGGCGATGGCTCGGGCTCTTCGCCGGCCATCGCTTTTCCGCCATTCACGCTCCCCGAGTCACTAATCGCCCGGGAAGCCGCCGTCCGGGTTGCCCCGAGCCGACGTAATGGACAATACCGGCTGCGCGTGAGGCGATAATGAGGTCTTTGTTAAAGTATGGTTAAACCGAGCGCAGTAGGGGTGATTATCAGCGCCGCCCTATCCGTGCTAAACTGAAGCCATGGAACAGCACGATAATAACGAGGCCGACATTACGCGTCAGGTACTCTGCGCGGGCCTACTGGCCGTCACCCTCTCTTCGCCCATCAAGGCCTCTGGCTACGACGGCTGCGACAA
>JBFZES010000180.1:0-5460 GCA_041306725.1 Spirochaetaceae bacterium
CGAGCGTTGGAATGGGCGACTTCGGGGAACCAATGGTGTAACTCGTATTCTCAGACGGCTCGTCGACTTGCGATTTCGTGTACAAATGCCTTAACGCCTACCCTGGCCGCCCGGTCATACGGGGCCTGCCGAGCGCGCTCGGCGACGAACAGAACGCGCACACCCACGAAGTGACCCTGCGGGACGAGGCAGGCGGCCTTACGCTTACGCTCTTTTTCTGCGCCTACCCCGCCTGCGACGTCATTACCCGTTTCGCCGCGCTGAGCAACGACGGGAAGGGGCCTGTGCGCATACGGCGGCTCATGAGCGCCCAGCTGGACCTGCCCGGCGGGCCGTGGTGCTTCATCAGCTTCGACGGCTGCTGGGCGCGCGAGCGCGAACGCAACGAGCGGCCCCTGGTACCCGGCATTTACGTGAACGATTCCAAGACCGGCCACAGCTCGGCGCGGCACAATCCCTTCGTCATGCTGGCCCGCGAGGGCTGCGACGAGGAAAGCGGTGAGTGCTACGCCTCCAACCTTATCTACAGCGGCAACCACGCCGAGATATGCGAACGCAGCTTCCAGGGCAAGCTGCGCCTGCTCACGGGCATCAACCCCTCGGGCTTCGAGTGGCTCCTTAAGCCCGGTGAGAGCTTTCATACGCCCGAGGCCGCGCTCAGCTGGTCGGGCTCCGGCTTCAACGGCCTAAGCGGCAATATGCACGCCTTCGTGCAAAAGCACATCGTGCGCGGATCCTGGGCCAAGAGGGAGCGGCCGGTGCTCGCCAACAACTGGGAGGCCACCGAATTCGACTTTGACAGCCGCAAGATCCTGGCGCTGGCCAAGGAGGCGGCGGCCTTGGGCATGGAGCTCTTCGTGCTGGACGACGGCTGGTTCGGCGAGCGCGACGGCGATACGCGCGGCCTTGGGGACTGGCAGGCTAATAAGAAGAAGCTTCCCGGCGGCCTTGCGGCCCTGGCCGAGAAGATCAAGAAGCTTGGGCTGCTCTTCGGCATATGGGTGGAGCCGGAAATGGTGAACGAGGACAGCGCGCTCTACCGTGAGCATCCCGACTGGGCCGTTAAGCTGCCCGGCCGGGAGCCCAGCCGCGGGCGCAACCAGCTGGCCCTGGACCTCTGCAGGCCCGAAGTGCGCGCGCACATCGTAGAGGCCATGAGCGCCGTGTTCTCGTCCGCTGATATTTCTTACGTAAAGTGGGACATGAACCGCAATCTGTCCGACCAGTACTCAAGCGCCCTGCCGCCTGAGCGCCAGAGAGAGTTCGGCCACCGCTACGTACTGGGCCTCTATGAAATACTCGACGAGCTCGTCAGGCGCTTCCCGGCCATACTCTTCGAGTCCTGCGCCTCGGGCGGCAACCGCTTCGACCTGGGCATGCTCTGCTATATGCCCCAGGTATGGACGAGCGACAATACCGACGCCCACACGCGGCTATCGATACAGGGTGGCTCGTCCTACGGCTATCCTCAATCGGTCATGGGCGCCCATGTGTCGGCCAGCCCCAATATGCAGAGCCTGCGCGCCGCGGGCATAGAGACGCGCTTCAACGTAGCCGCCTTCGGCCTCCTAGGCTACGAGCTAGACCTTACCCTGCTGTCGAGCTTCGACAAGAAGGCCATCAAGGAGCAGCTCGCCTTCTACAAGGCCCATAGGAAAATCCTGCAGTTCGGGCGCTTTCAGCGCCTGCGCGAGAGCTTGGACCCGGACAAGACTATTTGGCTGGTAAGCGACGAGGACGGTTCAGAGGCCATAGCCGGGCTTTTTCAGGGGCCTGCAAAGGTGGGCCTGGGCCACGATATACTGCGCGGCTCTGGCCTGGACGAAGATGCCGACTACCGGGTGACGGGGCGGAGGCAATACATAAACGTGCGCGCCTTTGGGAACCTGGTCAACCGCGTGCTGCCGGTAAAGATACGGGGAGACGGCCTCATCCATACCGTGCTGGCCGACCACTACATGTTTACCATGACCGACGAGGACTACCTGGCGGGCGGCGACCTGTTGAACGCGCGGGGCATAAGCCTAAAGCCGCAGTTCTGCGGACCCGGCTATAACGAGAACGTGCGGCTCCTGTCGGATTACGGCTCGCGGCTCTACCTCTTCGAGCGCGTAGAGGCCGGGCGGGCCTAGAGGGCCGGGCCGTAGCTATGGGCGCTCGCGAGGGCATGCGCGGAACAAAGAAGGATAAGCGCCGAAGCCTTGCGGAGCTGCTGTTCAGGCAGCCGGCCGCGCTCAAGAAAGACCCCCGATACGCGGAGCTCGTCGCCCTGCTCAATAGCTCGGCAGCGCTGCGGACGGTCGGCCTTGAGCCGCGCGCCTGGCGCCTCCTTGCCCTGCCGCGCTTGAAGCCCGAGAACCTGATACATTTCTACCGAACCTACCGGCTGCCCGCGCATGAGTTCTTCTCTCTCTTCCTGCGGCTGAAATGGTCTTGGCTTGAGGCAAAAGAGGCGCGCAAGGCCGAGCGAGAGGCGTATATAGCCGAGCGCATGCGGGGCTTGGCTCCCCAGGCGCTGGCCATGCTGGAATGGCTGGCGGCGGTCGAGGCGCGCGCGAACGTCAAAATCCCGCTCTGGGCGGAGTCCTTCGAGCCGCGGAGCAAGAAACGCGCGCGGGAGCTAGCCGCCCTGGATATGGAAGCCTGGCGCGCCCTCTTCGCCTCTGATCTCGCCCTGCTCCAGGCTCGGTATCCGGCCTTGAAGCTCCCGGCGGAGCCCTTAATCCTTGATTGCTGGGAGCTCGGCTGCCTGCCCGACCCGCGTACGCAAAGGCCGCCGGACGCGGCGAGGCTAGGTAAGGCCTGGCGCGAGGCGAGCAAGCGCTGCCATCCCGACGCCGGGGGCGACCCCGCGCGCTTCAGGGTCATCGACGAGGCGCGGCGGCGCTTGGGGCTTTAGGGGGCGAGGGCATCGCTTAGCCCAAACGGCGATCGTATGGACGGCCTTCGGCCAGAGCCACAGAATGGCGATAGAGAGATCGTTTGCGCGAATGCGAAAGCGCCTCTATACTTACAAGCCACGGGGGATTATTGCCGCGTGCGGATTTTTAAGCCAGTACTAAGGCTCATGACGCTGCTCGCGGCCGCGCTCGCGTTCGCGGCCGCCGCGTCGGCGCAAGCTTACGCGCAGGCAGGTTCGCCGCGCCGCGTCCTCGTCATATACTCGTATTCGCGCCATTTGCCCTGGTCCACGGGCGTGGCGCAAGGCCTGGCGGAAATACTCGAGCCTATCGACAGCCGCGACAGGCCCGTGCTGTTCGAGGAAAACATAGACGCCGACCTCGCGGCCGACACCGTATCGCGGCTAGCCTGGGTAGAGGGCATCGCGGAAAAATACCGGGATATTCCCCTGGACGCCGTGATAGCCGAAAGCCAGCAAGCGGCCGCTCTGCTCTTGGCCCATCCTGGATTATTTGAAAGCGCAGCCCGCTTCCTATTCAACTACGCCCCATCCTCGTCACTTGGCAAGGGCAACGGGCTTGAACGCGGCTATTCCACGGCCTCCGACCTCGGCAAGGCCTTGGAGGCCATACCCCTGCTCCTGCCCTCCGTACGCCGCGTCGTGGTCGTCGCCGACCGCAGCGGCATAGGCCTTGCCCGCACGCGGCAGATACGCGGCATAGCGGAGGCCGCGCTGACTGTCCCGCTGGAAATTTGGGACGAATTCAGCCTAGAGGAACTCCTCGGCAGGGCGCGCGCCCTGCCGCGCGATTGGGCTATTTTCTACCTGCCCGTGCAGAGAGACCGGGAAGGCGCGCCGCTCGTCGCCGCCGACGTCGCCGCCAGGCTATCGGCGGCCGCGCCGGTACCGGTATTCAGCCACTTCGATACCCTCATCGGCACGGGCATAGTCGGGGGATACTCGGTAAGCGCCGTCCAGCTGGGCCGGGTCCTTGGCAGGGTAGCCGCCTACGGCGATACGGCCGCGCCGGCTTCGCAAAGCGACTACGCGGAGGCGACGATGGGCTATTGGTTCGACGCCAGGGCGCTTTCGCGATGGCGCATACCGGCCGGCATCGTTCCCCCGGATAGCGTGACGCTGTTCGTAAGCCAGACCGCGTGGGATCGCGCTTGGCCCATCGTGCTGGCCGCGCTGGTCATCTTCGCGGCGGAATCGGCCTTAGTGCTCGGGCTTGCGCGCTCGTCCGCCCAGAGGAAGAAGGCTATGGCTATGCTCGCCGCAGAAAGGGCGTCGCTCGAGGAGAAAATAGCCCTACGCACCGCCGATCTTTCCCGGGCTAACGCGGAGCTTGCCGCCGAAGTGGCTTACCGCACGCTGGCGGAGGAACGGGAGAAGGCCAGCGCGGCGGGGAAAGCCATGCTCTTCATAGAGCTCCAGCACAGGATCAAGAACAGCATGGCCATAATATCCAGCCTCGTAGGCATCGAGTCGGACGCGGTAGAGGCACCCGAGGCCAAATCGTCCCTCGCCACCCTAGGCTCGAGGGTGTCCGCCCTAGCCTCGCTCTACGATATCCTGTACGACAGCGGCGGAATCGAGGATATAGACTTAGTGGATTACCTAGGCAGGGTGATCGACTCCGCCGCGGAGAGCATAGGCGCCGACGCGCGGGGCATTTCCGTCACGAAGCACATCATGCCCGCATCCATAGATATGAAACGGGCCATATCGATAGGCTTGATCGTCAATGAGCTCGTCACGGACTGCTTCAAGCACGCCTTCCCCGGCGGCAGGCGCGGAACTATCACGGTGCGCCTCGCGCGCGAAGGCGAAGCGCTTGCCTTAGACATAGTCGATGACGGCATAGGCCTCCCGCCTGGCTTTAACCCCGCCGAGGCGGAGGGCTTCGGGCTCAAGCTCGTCGGCCTGCTCGCGGAGCAGCTCGGCTCAAGCCTCAGCGCGGCGAGCGCAGGCGGATCACGGTTCAGCCTACGCTTTCCCGCTTGAATCGTGGCCCGCCGAACCCTCCTGCCGTGCTAGAATGGCGCGGCTCCATAGGCCCTCTAGGCCCGCTATCGAGCCGGCGCGAAGGGAGCGATACGCCATGAATGAAAACCTGCCAGACGATAGTCTCTCCTATCCCCTGCTTTTGGTGGATTTGCGGCGCATAGAGGACAACGCGCGCGCCGTGGCGAAACTCTGCGCCGCGCGGGGCATAGCCCTTACCGGCGTGGTCAAGGGAGCGTCGGGCCTGCCCGAGGTGGCCAAGGCTATGGCCAGGGGGGGCTGCGCGCGCCTAGGCTCGAGCAGGCTCAAGCAGCTGAAGGGGCTGCGGGACGCGGGCATAGGGCTGCCCCTGCTCCTTTTGCGCACGCCGGGGCCGAGCGAGGTAACGGCGACGGTAGCCCACGCCGACCTGAGCCTTCAGTCGGAGCTTAGTACCCTCAGGCTCATGGCGGCCGCCGCGGATAAAGCCGGCGCTCCGCGGGGCAAGCGCCATGGCGTGGTGCTCATGCAGGACTTGGGCGACCTCCGCGAGGGCTGGTTCGACCCGGAGG
>JBFZES010000181.1:0-7441 GCA_041306725.1 Spirochaetaceae bacterium
AAACTTAAGCGTATATATTTGTAAATTAGCCTGCCCGCGATTATGATGCTTAGATCATGGCGCGGCCCAGGCTTTTTCATAATTGTTGCATATACGGGCTCGCGGAAGAGGGCAAGGCCCACGCGGCCATGCTCGTTGGCGGCGACGGGCGCATAGAACGGCTGTACGAGCGGGGGGAGAGCCTACCCTCGGGAATCGCGCGCCTTAATATGGGCGGCAAGACCCTGGTGCCTGCCTTCATAGACGCCCATGCCCATTTCATGGCAAAGGCCGCCCTCAGCGCTACCGCGCTTAACCTTGGCGCGCTCATAGACGGGCGCATTCAGCCCGATTCTTTTGAAAGCCTGAAGCGTGCCCTGATCGGGCGGGCGTCTACGGCCAGAGGGCCGGTGCTGGGCTACGGGCTCTGCATTGCGGCGCTAGCCGAGGGCCGGCTGCCAAGGGCCTCCGAGCTCGATAGCTGGCTGCCAGACAGGCGCATTATCCTTTTATCCATGGACGGGCACTCAAGCTCGTATTCGGGCGCCGCGTTGGCGGCGCTCGGGATCGGTGACTTGGCCGTCGACGGCATACTATCCGGCGAGGCGCACGAGTTTAACATGGGCAAGATAAGCGCCCTCATACTTAAGGAATTGAGCCCCGCGAGGCTGGCCCGAGGGCTTGCCGATACCCTTAGCGAGGCTATAGGCCACGGCATAGCGGCCATACACTGCCTGGAGGGCACGGAGGACGCGGAGCCCGATTATGGCCTTGCGCTGTTCAAGCTCCTAGCGCCGCGGCTTGGCCTACGGCTCAAGCTATGGATGCAGTACACCGGCCTAGGCAAAGCGGTGCGCCATGCGGGGAAGCTGTCGAATAAGCGCGTAGGCGGCTGCCTAGCCTGGGAAATGGACGGTTCGGTATCGTCGCGCACGGCCGCCCTGGACGAAGGCTACCTAGACGGCACGGGCAAGGGCAGCCTGTATAGATCGCCGCAAGACGCCTATGAGCTCATCGCGCCGTTCTACCGCGGCGGCTGGCAGACCAGCGCCCACGCTATCGGCCCGCGGGGCATAGAATCGGCGCTGAGCGCGTATGAACGCCTCATGGACGAGAAAGGCGACAGGGGAAATGAGCTGCGGCTGCGCATAGACCATTTCGAATTCCCGCGCCCCGATCAGATAGCGCGGGCCGGCGCGCGCAGTCTCGTGCTTACGGTACAGCCGGGCTTCGCCTGGGCGGACGAGCGCTATATACACAGCTATGAACGCGCCTTGAGCGAAGGCATGCGCGCCGCGCAGTGCCCCCTGCGTTCGCTGCTCGACGCGGGCTGCGTCATCTGCCTGTCTACGGACGCGCCCGTCCAGCCCTTTTCGCCCTTTATGCAGATAGCCGGAGCGCTTAACCATCCAGTACCATCGCAGCGCATATCGCTTCATGAGGCGCTGCGGGCGTACAGCTGGGCCGGGGCGTACGCATGCTTCGAGGAGAAGGACCGCGGCAGCCTGGAGCCAGGCAAGTATGCCGATTTCGCGCTGCTCGACAGCGACCCCTTCAGCGCCAAGCCGGATACCCTACAGGATATACAAATACTCGGAACCTGGCAGGAAGGCCGGCGGCTAACGCCGCCGCCGCGCCGGCTCATTGCCTTCTTGGCGAGGCTACTGGCAGCGAAAAGGAGATTATTATGAAGGCAACGATGGATAGCCGCCTTACGTTCATGGAAGCTACGGCGATAATCGCCGGCTATGGCATAGGCGGGGGCGTGCTAGCACTGCCGTACCTGATAGCAAGAAACGGCTTAGCCGTATCCGCCCTTATCGTGGCGGCGGCCTATGGGGCGAGCCTTATCCTCCATCTATTCATAGCCGAGCTGGCCGCGGGCGACGGCAGCGGCAAGCAGATAGTCGAGCTTTTCAATAAGTACCTCTTCACCGGCAAGTTCGGCCCGGTATTCACCTGGGCCTTCTTCGCGATCATGGGCGTGGTGTTCCTTACCAATCTCGCCGCGTATGTAGCCGGCGGCGACGAGGCCCTCGCCCAGGCGCTGGGTATACCGTCTCCCTGGGGCGCCGTGCTCTTCTACCTGGCGGCAGCTTCCGTGGCGGCTTTAGGCCTCAAGGCTTTAGGCAGGGCGGAAAAATGGGCAGTAATGGGCATGGCTATCCTCTTCATCGTGCTCGGCGCGGCGAGCGCCCTTAGCCGCATACGAGCGGGGACTCCGGCCCTGGCCTGGCAATCGGCCCTAGGGACCCTGCCGGAAGACGCGAACGGCATCCTAGCCCTATTCGGCATGGCTATGTTCTGCTTCGCGGCGTTTTTCTCCGTGCCGCAGGCTGCGTGGGGCTTGCGGGACAGGCCGCGGCTCATAGGCAAGGCCGTCGCCTTGGGCTTAGGCATCAATGGGTTTTTGATCGTGCTCGTAACGGGCCTATCCCTCATCTCCTCGGATGTGGTCACGGAAATAGCTACGGTGGCCTGGGCTCGATCGCTGGGGCTGTGGGCCGAGTTTATCGGAGCGGCCTTCGTCATACTCGCTATGCTGACGAGCTATTGGTCCATATCGTTCGCCCTATCCTCTATCGTGGAGGAGAGGCTTAAAACGTCGAGGCTGGTATCGTGGCTGCTGGCCACCGCCCCCACCCTGGTAATCGCCATAGTCGGCCTCGGAGGCTTCATGGGCTTTATGCGTACCGCAGGAGGGGGCATAGCCATACTCATAGCCCTGCTGTTCCTGCCCGCGTATGGCCGCTATCGCCGAACCAAAAGCGCGGCGGCTATACTGCCCGCCGCGCTCGATAAAGGCTATGCGCTATGGATTATAGGCATAGCCTATACCTTGATGGCCATAGGCTCCGCGGTATCGCTCTAGCCCCGCAAGCGGCCCCAATTCAGCCGCGCCCCTGGGAGCAGCCCGTGCAGCCCGCGCAGGGGGATACGAAGCCCCCCGGGGCTCCCGAGCCGCCGTCCGCGTCGGCGCAGGATGAACGGCCAGCGCGCTCCGCGAAGCCGTCCGTATCCGCGCAGCAGCTCGGCGCCTGGCCTTTAGCCAGGGCTTTGGCGGCGCGCAGCGATTTTATCAGTACATAGGATATGGCCGCGCCTACGGCGAGGGCGACCGCGAGCAGTTCAAGCGCGCCGCTCACGCGAGGCCTCCTAGCCGCCCAATTTGGTAGACGAGGAAGCCCACTATCCAGCCCAGGCCGAGCAGGAAGGCGAAGGTGGCGCCGAGCCATTTCCAGCCCAGCTCGGCCCGTATCGTGGCCAGGGTGGCGAAGCAGGGCGGTATGATCAGGGTAAAGAGCATAAGCACGAAGGCTATGAGCGGGTTCATGGCCGGGTCGTTCCGCAGCGCTTCCCTGAGGCTCAGGCTTTCCACGCCCTCCTCGCCGCCTACGCCATAGAGTATGCCCAAGGTAGACACGACGATTTCCTTGGCGGCGAAGCCGGTGACGGTAGCCACGCCCACCTTCCAGTCAAAGCCCAGGGGTCGCACCGCGGGCTCGATAAACCTGCCTATGCGGCCGGCTATGCTCTGCTTGAGCCTCTCTTCGGCGCCGAGCTTGTCCAGCCACCCCTTGTAATCCTCCTGGCTTGCGCCCGGATAGTCCGCCGCGAAGGCGCTCGATAGCCTGGCAAGCTCGGCTTCGCTAGGCTCGTAGGCAGGGAAGCTCGTAATCGCCCATATGAGCACCGAGGCGGCCAGGATAACCGTGCCCGCCTTCTTGATGTAGGACCAGCTCTTTTCCCACACATGCCATAGAACGCCGCGCAGCGTAGGGGCGCGGTAGGGCGGCAACTCCATGACGAAGGGCGTGGCCTCGCCGCGGAGCAGGGTCTTCTTGAGCAGCCAGGCGGACGAGAGGGCAAGGATAACGCCTATGATATAGATGAGCATGACGACGTTGGCCGCGTGCTGGGGGAAGAAGGCGGCGGCCAGGAGCACATACACCGGCAGCTTCGCGCCGCAGCTCATGAAGGGTATGATCATGATGGTGACGATGCGGTCGCGCTGGCTCTTAAGGGTGCGCGCGGCCATGATGGCGGGTACCGAGCAGCCGAAGCCCAGCATCATAGGAAAGATCGATTGGCCGTGCAGGCCGAAGGAATGCAAAAGCTTATCCGTGGCGAAGGCCGCGCGGGACATGTAGCCTATGTCCTCCAGTATCGACAGCAGGAAAAAGAGTATGATGATGAGCGGCACGAAGGAGAACACGCCGCCCACGCCGCCTAGTATGCCGTCCACGAGGAGCGAGCGCAAAAGGCCATTGGGCAGGGCAGAGCCCAGCGCGGAGGACAGGAAACCGAAAAAGGATTCCAGCCAAGCCATGGGGTATTCGCCCACGAGAAAGGTGATCTGGAATACGCTCCAGAGCACGGCCGCGAATATGGGCAGGGCGAGCACGGGATTCATGATCACCTTGTCTATGGCTTCGGTAAGCGAGAAATCCACCCGCTTGACTACCTGTATGACTTCTTTGACGGCGCCGCGTATATAGCCGTAGCGCTGTTCCGACACCACGATCTCGGCGTCCTTGCCGTAGTGCTTCTCGAGCCACAGTACCGCGTCTTTGGCCGCCGCCTCTATGCGGGGGGCGTCCGCGTGGGCTCCTAAGCGTTCCAGGGCGTTCGCGTCTTTTTCCAGCAGCTTTACCGCGAGCCAGCGCGAGGGAAAGCGCGACGAGAAGGCCGCGTCCGCCTCGATGAGCTTGGCTAAAAGCTCAAGCTTCATCTCTACTTCTTCGCCGTAACGTATGTGCCTGTCGAGGTCCGGCGCGCCGTCGGCCACGCCGTCTATAAGGTCGAGCAGTCCATCTATGCCGCTGCCCTTAGGCCCCACGGTCTTTACCATGGGCAGGCCGAGCACGGCCGACAGTTCCTTCTCGTCTAAGCGTATGCCCTTGGCCTCGGCCTCGTCGGTCATGTTCAGGGCGCCTACCACCGGTATGCCGAGCTCCTGGAACTGCAGGCAGAGATAGAGGTGGCGCTCCAGGTTCGTCGAGTCGAGCACGTCGACGATAAGGTCGGGCTTTTCGTCCAGGAGGAAATCCCTGGCCACGACCTCGTCCATGGAATAGGCGGTAAGGCTGTATATGCCCGGAAGGTCTATAAAGTAATACTGCCTGCCGTTGCGCGTGCGGAGGCCCTCGCGCCGCTCCACGGTTACGCCAGGGTAATTGCCTACCTTATGATGGGCGCCGGTAAGGGCGTTAAAGAGCGTGGTCTTGCCCGAATTCGGGTTGCCCGCCAGCGCTATGCGCAGCGGCCGAGCCGTAGCGGCGTTCATTCGCAGCCTTCCTGTATGCCGCCGTGCCGGCGGGCCTTGAATCCATGGCGCTTTCCGGCGCCACCCGCGCCGGGACCGGCGCCGTGGCCGGCGCCCTGGCCCCTTCCCCCGCGGGCCTCGCCGCCCGCAGGGCCGAAACCGAAGAACCTGGTGGCGTCCACGACGGCGCTCCAGTCCCCTACGGCTTCCACCTCTATGCCGGCAGCCTCGCAGCGGCGTATGAGTATATCGTAGCCCCGTATGCGTACTTGGAGCGGCCCCCGCAGGAAGCCGGAGCGCACGACCGCGCCGTCTGCTCCCTCGGTAAAGCCCATATCGGCGAGGCGTTTACCCACCTCTTTGCCCAGTATGACCCTGATCACCTTGAACGATGCGCCGTTTGGCGCGTCGGATAAAAACATTCACGCCTCCTCTATCGCCAAAACCTTAACCGTAGCGTCCACTTTTTTTGATTTTGATAATCATTATCATATAATTGACTATACCATCGCCATGCGCGCCCGTCAAGCGGCCGGAAGGAAGATCGCTAGCTGTAGGGCTTTTCCCCGGCGCTCAGTATAGCCAGGTCCCTGAGCACGGCGGCGGCGGTCTCGCGGGGTCCCGCTCCCTTTCCTATAAGGGCTAAATCCCCCGCGTAGCGGGAACTGAACACCACCGCGTTCTCGGAGCCCGAGCGGGCCAGGGCGGAACGCGCGTCCACCTCCATGAGCCGTATGCTCGCGCGGGCGCCGTCCGCGCCCGAATCCGAAGACACGCGCTCTATGCGGCCCACGGCGCGCAGGCGCTTGCCAGCGCGCAGGGCGGAGCGCACGGCCTCTCCCGAGGCTTTGCGCAGGCTGCCGCGCTCTATGTCGCCTACGGCAAGGGGGCAGCCCATGGTAACGCGGGCAAGGATGGACAGCTTGGCGGCCGCGTCCCAGCCGTCTATGTCGGCGGCCGGATCCGCCTCCGCCATGCCCGCGGCCTGGGCGGCCTTGAGCGCGTCGTCGAAGTCCATGCCCGACTCCATGAGGCTTAAGATATACACGCAGGTGCCGTTGAGCAGCGCCTCTATGCTATCGATGGGATTGGCCTGGGCGAAGGCAAGGCCGGCGTCGAGCACCGGCATGCCGCCGCCCACGGTGGCGGAAAAGCGAAGGCGGCGACCGGCCTGGCGCGCGGCCGCCGTTATGCCGTCCCAGTCGCTGGCCAGCACGCCCTTGCTCGCGAATATGAGCTCGGCCCCGGCCGCCAGCCCCGCTCGCGCGTAGCGTCCGGCTACGCCGCCGCCGTCCAAATCCGTGGGAGACAATTCGATGAGCAGCTCCGGCTTCGACTCCCCTATAGCCTCACCGGGCTCGGCGCGAAACCCGTCGCCGCGCCCGTTCCGAAAGAGCGTGGCGAGCGCGGAAAGGCGCTGCCCCGTCGCCTTGGCCGCCGCTATGCGGTCCAGTTCTTCGTGCGTGAAGCCCGCTTCGCAGAGGAGGGCCCCCGATGAGTCGGCAAGCCCAGCCACCCTACAGGCAGGGGAGCTCTTCTCCTTGAGCAGGGCTAGCATGGCCCGGCCGACATGGCCTAAGCCCGATATGAAGATGCGCGGCGTATCCATCGCTGTACTCCTATGCGGGGCTGACTGGGCGCGCTACGGGCGGCCCATGGGCGGCAGGGCCTCGAGGTCGTAGGGCGTTTCCTGGTACACGCAGTAATTGAGCCAATTGGCGTACAAGAGGTGCGCGTGGGCCTTCCAGCGCATGCGCGGCTCCCCGCTCGGGTCGTCGCCCGGGTAATAGTTGCAGGGAACCTGTATAGGAAGCCCCTTGGCCTTATCGCGCTCGTATTCCGCCTTGAGCGTATGGCTGTCGTACTCGGGGTGGCCGGTAACGAACACGAACCTGTCGTCGGAGCTGGCGGCCAGGTAGGCGCCGGCCTCCTCGGAGCTGGCCAAGAGCCGCAGCCCCGGCGTTCGGGCTATGGCTTCCGCGTCCACGGTGGTGTGGCGCGAGTGGGGGGCGAAAAATCCGTCGTCAAAGCCCCTTACCAGAGGCGCAGAGGGGTCGAGTACGCCGTGGGCGTACACGCCGAACATTTTTTCCGGCAGCGCGCGCTTTTGTATGCCGAAGTGGTGGTACAGGCCGGCCTGCGCTCCCCAGCAAATATGCAGGGTGGACCATACATTGGCCTTGGACCAGTCCATGA
>JBFZES010000182.1:0-5515 GCA_041306725.1 Spirochaetaceae bacterium
CGGACATGATAGCCGCCGAATATGGTCCCGAGCTTCCTGGGCAGCCTCTTGGCAGGGACATACGCATAGTCGTGCCCGATCGCCCCGTGGATAGGCCGACCCTGGTCGAGCTTGGCGGCGCGAGCGTCCAGCTCATACCGCTTGAATCGGACCACAGCGACGATTGCCTCATCGTCCTCGTAGCAGAGGCCAAGGCCGCGTTCCTTGGCGACATAACGGGCGCCGCGTACTATGAAAAGCCGGTAGCCTATCGGGCATCGCGCGTGTTGAGCCTGTTCTCCGCGCTCTGGGAGCTTCCCGTCGACTGCTATATAGAAGGCCATACGGAAGCGCAAAGCCGCGAGGCATTCTTCCATGAGTACGCCGACCTGCTCGCCGCGGCGCGAGCCTTGGCCGACGGCGAGTACAGCCGCGCCGCGCTCTTGCGCATAGCCCTTGACGCCAAGCCCGACGCCGACCAGGCGGAACTGCACCGCTCCATTGCCTTCCTGCTGTCGGGCGAAAAATCAAGAGGAACGCGCTATGAGCGGCGCTAAGCAAGGAGGAAGCATGAGCAGAGGCAAGAAGAACGGCGACGAGGCCGCGGGGCGCTCCGCGCTCGCCAAAGAACTCTCGTCCCTCCTGCCGGAACTGGACGAGGAAGGCTTAGCCTTCCTGTTAGAGCAGGCGCGCGTCCATCTGTATAACATGAAGCTCGCCGAGCTTGAATCGGCCGCCGAAAGCCTGGAACGGAGCAGCGCCGCTCGCGCGGGCATCGCGCCTTCAGGCTCGGCTCGCAAAGCCGCGGGCAAAAAGTCAGGCGGCGGCAAGGCGTCGGCGGGGCTCGAGATAAAAGCCGCAAGCGACGGCTCAAGCTACCATATCGTCCATAATGGCAAGTGGAAACTGTTTTCCAGCGACGAGATGATGGCGCTCGTGCGCATAGCCAGGGCACAGGCCCCCGCGCAGGAATTAGCCTCAAGGCTCCACCGTTGGCTCAAGGCCGAACGCTCCGACTTCTTCCACGACCTGCCCGTGCAGGGCCCCTCAGACCCGATCCTCGTAGCGCTCGTAGGCCTGCTTAAAAAAACGTTCACGATAAAGAACTAGGGCGTCGAAACGGGTGGCGATAGACTAGCCCTGCACGTTCTTGAGAACGCGGCGCCAATTCTCAAAGAAGACTTTCTCTATATCGCTTTCGCAGAATCCCCTTAGCCTCAGCAAGGATTCAAGCTTTGGCCATGCCGACGCGTCGTCCACGGTGGGGCCGGAAGGCAGGTAACCGTCGAAATCGGAGCCGATACCCACGGCTTCTACGCCGGCAAGCCGCGCCACGCGCTCTATGTGGTCGGCCATCCGCCCAAGGCTCGCATCTTCCTGATACTGCTCCACGAAGTAGGGCACCGCGTTTACGGCTACGAGCCCTCCCGTGCGGCCGATATCAAGGATCTGATCATCGCGAAGATTGCGTACATGAGGACTGTAAGCGCGGCAGTTCGAGTGGCTCGCCACCAAAGGCGCGTCGCTGCAGGCGAGGGCATCGCGGAGGCCCTCGTCGCTTAGGTGCGATACGTCGACCATGATGCCAAGCCGCGCGCATTCCCGCAGCGCCTCCCGGCCAAAGGCGCTAAGCCCATCGCTGCCTTCGGCGCGAACGCCGCGCCCAAGCTCATTGCGGCGGTTATAGGTGAGGCCGAGCATGCGAACGCCGCGCTCGCAAAAGTGCCGCAAGAGGCCAAGGTCGCCTTCCAGGCATTCCCCGCCCTCAATGCTCGCCAGAGCGCCTACCGCGCCGCTATCCATTGCGCGGCTGAGTTCGGCGTCCGAACGCACGGCGGCGAGCCGGCCGGCGGAGCGGGCGATTATGCCTTCCAGCTCGTCCAGCAAACGCTCGGTTATAGCGCGCGCGCCTTCGGGAGGCAGGGGGTCGCCGGCGAAGCAGGCGAATACCTGGCACGCGACGCCGCCCGCCTCAAGCCGGGGCAGGTCTACCTGCCCTATCGTATTCCTAGCGAAAAAGTCGCGCGGAGAGCGCTCCAGGGGATCTATGCTCCGCCCTATGAGCGCAAGGAGGGTATCGCAATGGCCGTCGAATACGCGCATAAAGGCAAAGCGGCGCGCTTAGCGAACGCTTATTTCCCAGCCGGGGAAGGCGGCGCTAAGCGCTTGATCCAAGTCCCTTAAGAGGCTCTCCTTGATGACGCCGTTTATAGCGGAGCAGGCGGGGCACTGGAAGCGCGGCGAACCCACGGCCAGCAGGCAAATAAGCTTCTTATCGGTCTCGCTATAGCTGAGCTTCTCGATGAGCCCCAGATCGACGGGATTCATAAGGCTCTGCGGCTCCTTTACCTTGGCGAGCGCCGCGTCGATGCGATCCTGTATGCTCTGGTTCATACGCCCTCCTTAACGCAAGAAGTCCCCGAGCCTGGGCTTTAAGGCCTCAAGCGTCGAGGCTACCAAGCCGGGTTTGGGTTCTATGAAGAGGAAGAAGGTCTTATTGGCGCCGTAGCAGCAGAAATGGCGCAGGCGCGCCGGCTCGGGCAGGGCTTTTAGAACGGCGCGCAATGGCTCGGCAAGGGCCTTATCGTCGTAGAGCAGCACGAAGGAAGCGCCATTCTGCTCGCAGTTCTCCCGCGTAAGCTTGTCCCGGCCTTCGATGGTGCCGCCATGCTTGCGGTAATAGGAGGCGGACAAGAGGTGCGCTTCTCCCGCCAGCTTGCGCTTGGTAAAGATATTCATGAAGAAACGGTCGCGCATGCCCAAGAGATAGGAAAAGGGAAGGTACAAGAGCGACATGCGCGGGGCGAAGGTCATTGCGCCCTTAGCCTCGGTCCAGGGCTCCGAAAGCTTGTAGGTGAAATTGTAGCCTATGGCTCCGCCTATATTCACGTAGTCCTTATCCTTAGGAGCGAGAACGCGCTCGCATTCTACGGATATGGTACCGGCTAAGGCCTTGTTCTTGCGCTTGCCGAAGAAATACTGTCCGGTGGCGGCTATCGCCAAGGCGATGATGCCGCCTAAAAGCAATGGATTCATGTAGGGCTCCCCGTGTGCAGATAATGGTCGGCTATGCGTTCTATGTCCAGTTCGTCCAAGGTCTTGAGCTCCCGTATGCCGTTGCTTACCAATTGGTAGTCGAATACGGGCAGATCCCGCAATACTTTGGTGGGTCCCTCCGCGTGCCCGCCGGGTATGCCCACCTTATTCCTGCATATGGCTCCTATGGGTATGCCTAGGCGTTCGAGCTCTTCGCGTATCTTTCCCGCTTCGCTCATGGACAGGATATCGGGATTGACCACCACGGCGACGAAGCTTTCCTTCTTAAACACCTCGTTAAGGAGGCCCAGCCTCTTCTGAATGGCGTCGAGCTTGCCGTATACGCGGTCTTCGCTCTTATCCACGCAGCTATTGGCTACGGGCGCTTCGGGGTTAAGCTTTAGCAGGGTGGAGCGCTTGGACAATATGGAGGCGCGCAGCTTGGTAAGCTCGGCGACCCAGAGCTCCGATATGGTGGGCAGGGCCAGGAAGCGTAGCGACAGGGCGGTGGGCGGCGTGTCAAAGACCACGCTGTCGTACTGGGCTCCCGCGCCGCACCAGATATGCTCAATGGCCCAGAGCACGGCATATTCTTCCGTGCCCGGCGAGTATTTCATGATATTAAGGAAACCGTCCATGTTGAGCACGGACTGGTAGGAGTAGTTCGCCTTGATCTCGCGCTTGGTCTCGTCCAGGTAGCGGGCTACCCAAGAAGCCAGGTCTATTTCCGCGCCGTCCAGATTAGGCGCTATGTGCTGAGGTTCGTCGACGAGGCCTTTCTCGAATACGTCGCCCAGGTTGTGGGCGGGGTCTAGGGATACGATGAGGGTCCTGCGGCCGCGCTTGGCGAGTTCGCGCGCGAAGGCGCTTGCTAGGGTCGTCTTGCCTACGCCGCCCTTGCCCAAAAAAAACGCCGCCCGTTTCGTTGCGTGCTGTTCGTTCATTAATCCATCTCCAACATGCCCATGAGCGAACCCAGGGGATCGGCCGAAAAATCGCTTCGGGATAGCAGTATGGCCAACTCGCCTTCGAGGTACGGCAGGAGCTCTACGGCCACCGGGGAAGGCGGGGAAGGCAAGCCCACGAAGCCGCCCAAGATAAGGAGAAGGAAAATATTCTCCAGCTCCTTTAGTTCAAATTCCAGCATACCGGTGGCCTTGTCCCGGTTTATCTGCCGCAGTATGCGCAATACGGCCTTCGTCTTCTCAAGAGCGTTCGTCCACCTGCTCATGCGTCGTTACCCCATCTGGCAAATAAGATACGTAAAATATGAACCTATGCCCAGCCCCAAAAAAAGAGACACGCCGCGCCGGCCTCGTGGACCGGCAACCCGGCGTGTCTCAACTTGGAAAGGGCTTTTAAAGTCCCGAGCGCTTATTCCTTGCCCTTAAAGTTCTTGGCAACCGCGACGACCATGATGAAGTTGAGCACCAGCATGAAGAGGGTTATGAGTCCCACAACGACGCCGGTTATGACGTTCTTCACGTTAGCCATATTCACGAAATGCGTGGGGATAATCACCACTTCATACCATACGAGGGCGGCGGTAACGGTTATCCAGAGGAAGACCGCGGGTATGAGCACGATATTGGTGTACTTGGGATCGAGCTTCTTCTTTACCCACACGGCCACGGTGATCATGACTATGGATGCGATAAGCTGGTTGGCGCCGGAGAACGCGGGCCACAGAACGGTGTAGTTGCCGGTCCAGGCTAGGCCTACGCCTAAGGCGGCTATGATGACGGAGGCTACCCACTTATTGGCAAGCAGGCTGTAAAGGCCAGGCTGCTTATCCTTTATGGGCAGCGCCATTTCCTGCACGAGGTAACGGCCGAGGCGGTTGGTCGTGTCGAGGGTAGTAAGAGCGAAGCTCGACACCCATACGGCCGCGAACAGGGCCATGAAGCTCTTGGACAGGAAGGGCAAGGTCATGCTTACCATAGTGCCATAGGAGTTCACGAAGCGGCCAAGGGCGGCGGTGCTCATGAGCTTGTCGCCCAGGGCGGCGGTGCCGAAAGCGGCTATGGAAATTACCACGATGGTAGAGAGGAAACCTTCGGTGAGCATGGCGCCGTAGCCTACGAACAGGGCATCCTGTTCCTTGGCCAGCTGCTTGGAGCTGGTGCCGGAAGCCACGAGGGCGTGGAAGCCGGAAAGAGCGCCGCAGGCTATCACGAGGGGCACAGTGGGCCAGAAGGGGCTGGGCTGCCCGCCTATCACCTTGGCGCTGAAGCTGGTGAAGAGGGGAATGGAATCGAAGCCCTTCATGGACAGGATGGCAGCCACGCCGCCTACTATCAGTCCGAAGTAGAGCAGGAAGCTGTTCAGGTAGTCGCGCGGCTGGAGGAGGAAGTTGACCGGCAGGGCGCTGGCTATGACGATGTACACGAAGAGCACGGCGAACCATACGTCCTTGCTGGCGGCGTCGGGAAGGCTCTGAACGGCCCAGAAGGCGATTATGATGAGCTCGACGCCGATGATGGATCCCCAGCCAAGGCCA
>JBFZES010000183.1:0-7513 GCA_041306725.1 Spirochaetaceae bacterium
TGAACGCGCCATCTATAGCAAATATACTGCTTTCTATGCCGTACGGACAGGCGGCAGGCTCCTGTGCCCCCCGCTACAGGCATCTAAGGCCTGCAGCGAGCCTCTGGGGCCTGCCGCGAGCCCGCGCGCAGGCAAAAAAAGACCCGCCGACACTTCATGAAGCGTCGGCGGGCTTTATAACTCGAAGGCGCTGGGCTTACTTGCCCGAGGAATTTGACGCGGTACGCAGGTCGTTAAGGAGGTTTCTAGCCTTCTGGCGCACGGGCGTTATGTAGCTGCCGTCCGCTATGCGCATGATGGCCCGAATCGCGGAGGTATCCTTAAGGCCGCCTTGGGCCTTGGCTAAGAGCTCGAGGGCTACGAGGCTTTCAAAGGCTAGGCTGTTGTCGGGCATCAATATATCGAAGCGGTTCACGATGAAGGCTATGGCTTGCGTAACGTCGTCGTTATCGTTCATGCCTACCTTGCCTAGCGAGCGCATAGCCGCGGCTATGACCATGGGTTCGTTGTCGGAAAGGGCTACCTTGAGCAGGGCGTCCTTAGCCTCGACGGTCTTGAATTCGCCGAGGAGCAGGGCCGCCTCGCGGCGCACGTCGGGATAGTTGTTGAGCACGCGTCCCACGCCGCCCGCCCGTATGATGGTGGAGGTGGTTTCCGTGGCAAGGAACTCTAAGGCGCGGGCTATATCCTGATTCATACGGCCTTCGTCTATGGCCTGGCGTATGTACTGGAGGGCCACGAGCTTCATGTCTTTGCTGTCCGCGTAGGCCTGTTCGCGGATTATCATGGTTTCGAGGGATTCCTGCAGATACGATTCTTCTACGGTGCGTTCCCCGCCGCTTTGGGCGAACGCGCCCATGCTTGCCGCCGCTAAAATGATTACAAATACGATAAGGCTCCGCTTCATGCTTACCTCCAGATAGCTATCTTCCATGTATCGCCGATTTTTTCCAGATTGTAAAGTACCAGGCGCTCTTCCTTGGTATTTATAGTGATAGCGCGTACCCTGTTTTCGTCTATAAACTCTATATCGTCAAGCCTCATGTTCTGCCGCGAAGGAAATACCACAAAGGTAAAATAATCCCGCATGGTCCGTAATACCACGTTGTATCGCTTGAGCGCGGGTTCCTGCGACATTTCCGCCAGTACCGCCGGATCGGAGTAATGGGCCGAATAGTCCGCGGTAAGGTAGGTTTTCCAGCCTTCGAAGTCCTTCTGGCGTATGATGGTGTTCAGGGTCTCAATAAGCCCGCTGATGTCCGTAAAGGTCGTCTGCTTGAGCTCCACGCTTACTAAGGCGGGGTCGAAGGCCGCCGGTTCGGTATCCGCAGGAGGCCCGTCCTGGCCGGCGAGTACCGTGTCCGGCTCTACGCCGAGCGTAGCGGGCTGGGGAGAACCGGCGCAGGATAGCGATACCAGCGCGGCGGCCAAGGCCAGAATTACAAGCATATGAAGGCTTCGTGTGCGGTAAACCATGGTACAATAGTAAACCTGAATGACTGATAATGTCAAATAAAGCCTTGTTGTTTCAATTTTTATTGAAGCTTAGCGGGTTTTGAAGTATGATAGCCGGTATTATATGAAGGCTGCGGAAGGCGCGCGTATGGACATAAGTCAACTACACCGCATAGAGTACGAAGCGTCTCCCGACGTAGTCGTCAACGTACCCGGCGTCGTTCGCCTCCTAGGCGAGCATACCGTGGACGCCGATGGCATGTATCTGGGCTTACCCTATGACCGGAGCATGTCCGTGGCCATGAGCGCGCGCCGCGACAGCTCGCTGCGCTTCTTTGCCGCCGATCTGAACGAGCGTAAACGCACTAATCTGGGCAACCTTAAGTACAAGCGCGAAGACCGTTGGGCTAACTATATAAAAGGCGCCCTGGCCGCTTACCTCGAGGGTAAGCCAGGGTCAAAAGGCCTCAACGTCAGCATAAGCGGGGATATACCGCAGGGCTTAGGCCTAGGCTCCGCCAATGCCCTGCTCTGCGCTTCGGTAAAGGCCGCCGCTACCCTGTCGGGGGCGTCGCTCGATCCGGCGGCGCTCGAGCAGACCGCCGCCGAGGTCATGAAGCACTACTTCGAACGGCCGGCGCGCCCCGCCGAGTACAGCGCAAGCATGAGGGCCGAGGCTTCGTCCCTGCTTTTCGTCGATGCCTACGACGCCCGTTGCGAGCGCCTCGACGCGAATTTTTCCAAGGCCATCCTGCTGCTCAGCGATTCAAAGGTGCCCCGTCCTCCCGTCGATGACGAGCTGCGCTCCCGCATCCAAAACTGCGCCAAGGCCCTCGCCACCCTCGGCGGCGGCGCTCGCGGGCTTCGAAGCTATACTATAGAGGACTTGGACGAGTTCATGGGGCGCATGCCCGAGTACGTGCGCAGGCACGCCACCTTTTTCATAGAAGAGCTCCAGCGCATAAAAGACGCGCGCGAGAGCATCATAAAAAAGGACCTTCCTTCGCTGTCCCGCATACTGAACAAATCCCAAGCGGGTTTACGCAACCATTACGAGCTTTCCTGCCCCGAGATAGACTGGCTCGTGAAGCGCGCCATAGAAATAGACGGCGTGCTTGCCAGCCGCATGGTGGGCAAGGGCTTTGGCGGGTGCACCCTGACTATACTGCTCGAGGATGCGCTCCCCGAGTACCGCAAGCGCCTGGAAGAATATGAGCGTATCTTCGGTTTCCGTCCCGTGGTTTGGGAAATCAAGCCATGGCAAGGCGCGAACGAGAACGCTGATTAAGCTATGTTGGAGTGCACATGACCATTCTTCTTACGAACGACGATGGCTACACGAGCGAGGGCATACGCGTGCTCGCCGAGGCCCTGCGCGCTCAAGGCCACGACGCGTGGATATTCGCCCCCGACGCGGAACGCTCGGGGCAGAGCCACGCCATGACCCTCCGGCATCCTTTGAAGCTGCGGAAGCACGGCGAGCGGGAATATTCCTGCTCGGGCACTACCGCCGATTGCGTCATACTGGCCAGCCACGGCGTCCTTCCCTGCAAGCCCGATATCGTCATATCGGGCATAAACCGCGGCCCTAACCTGGGCACCGACCTCATTTATTCCGGCACGGCCGCGGGCGCAAGGCAGGCGTCCATGATAGGCCTGCCGGGCATAGCGCTGTCGCTTGCCGAGTTCAAGGAGCCATTCCGATACCAGGCCCTCGCCGCCACGGTAGCCGGGCGCCTTGATGAGCTTATCGGCCTCTGGCACGAGGACATATTCATCAATATCAATGCCCCCAACGCGGAAGACCATATACGCTTTGAGTTTAAGGAAGGGCTGCCGAGCAGGCGCGTATATAAGGACGTACTCAAGGTGTTCGAAGGCCCTGACGGCCATTCATACTGCTTCTTCACCGACGGCCGGGTGGAAACCGTGGACCAGCGAGGCTCGGACGAGGACGCGCTGCGCGAGGGCTACGCGAGCATAACGAAGGTGCTCGTATACCCCGTAGCGGAGGGCCAGCGATGAAGGAAGGCCGCGGCGGCAAGGCGACCATAGCCGGCGCTTTGGCGGACTACAAAGCCGGCGATTACGAAGGGGCTCTCTTAAGCCTGGCGGAAGCGAAAGTCGACGAAGGGGACTACCTTGACCTCGCCTACGTGCTCGGGCTCTGTTACGTGCGCCTTGCCAAGTACGACGAGGCGCTCTTATACCTTGAGCAGGTGGTTACTTCGGGCGCCGAGGACGCGCGGGCCGATCAGTGCCGCCTTACGCTTGCCTATATTTATAGCGTAACGGGGCGATCAAAATTGGCCGAGTACGAGCTTAAAAAGCTGCTTGAGGCCGATAAAGGCAGCCCGCAGGTGCTCGCCTCCTTAGGCTACGCGAGCTGGGCGCAGGGCCGCCTCGAGGAAGCCCTCGACTGGTATGCCAAGGCCATAGACAAGGATCCGGAGAATCTCAACGCGCTCAACGGCTACGGCTACCTTCTAGCCTGCGCCGACCGTGACTTAAGCCGCGCCTTGACCTATTGCCGCAAGGCTTTGGACGGTGATCCTAAGAACCCCGCCTACGCGGATAGCCTTGGCTGGACCTATCTGCGCCTTGGCATGATAGACGAGGCGAGCCGTTACCTTAAGGTTGCCGCCGGCCTTTTACCGCAGAACAAGGAAGTGCAACATCACCTTGAGAGGCTCGGAAAGGCTATGGGGGCATAATGGCACGCCGCGTAACGCTGTTCGCGCTGGTTTTATTCCTCAGCATACACGCCGCGCAGGCGCAGTTTCCCTATACCTACGACGCCCCGTCGGCCATGGAAGCCTTCCGCACCGGAGTCGTGGCCTACAATGCCGGCCGCTATGGAGAGGCGCTCCTGTTCTTTGAGCAGGCGCTCGCGGCTCAGCCGGGTAACGCCCTGGGCAGCTACTGGCTGGGCAAGGCCTACTATAGGCTGGGTTCCAGCTCGAGCGCCTTTTCCCTGTGGCGGGAAGTGCTCGCGGGCCAAGGGGCGAGCCCTTTCCTGGAATCCAAGCTGGAGCTGTTCAGCCTGGCCGAGGATCCCCAGGCGGCCCAGCCCGCCGAGCGCTACGTGCGCGCCGCCGAGCTTCTCAACACGGCCGGCCGCGATACGCTGTTCCTGCGGCCGAGCTGGATTGAGCCTCTTAAGGACGGCTCGCTCCTCATGGTCGCCCACGGAAGCAACGCCGTCCTGCGCGTCGGCAGCAACGGCACCATAGTGCAGCGCATTACCGGCGGCTCGACCGGCTTCGATAGGCCATTTTCCCTCGTGCTCCTAAGCGACGGTTCCCTGCTGCTCTCCGAGTTTCAAGCCAACAGGCTCGTCAGGCTCGATAGCGCCGGAACCATCCAGGGCTACATAGGCGACGCCTCCGGGCCCGGAAGGCTGGTTGGCCCGCAATACCTGGCCGTGGACGAGGACGGCTTTATCTACGTAAGCGATATGGGCTTTAGCAGGGTGGCGAAGTTCGCCGCCGACGGGCGCTTCGTGCTGGCCTTCGGCACGCGGAGCCCCGAGTTCGGCGGGCTCAAGCTGCCCACCGGCGTGGCCGTGCTGGATGGGCTGGTATACGTGGCGGACGCCGCGCTTAAGGGCGTATACGTGTTCGACCGTTACGGCAATTACCAGGCCAGCCTGGCCGAAGGCCGGCTGCAGCGCCCCGAAGGCCTGCGCGTCGATACGAACGCTTTGCAGGGGACCCTCCTCGTGGCCGACACCGCGCGCATCGTCGCCCTTGACGTACAATATGGCACGATAAAGGAGCTATACCGGGCCGAGAGCGGCGCCAGCAAACTAAGCGCGGCCGCCTTTGACGTGAATGGCGACCTCATTGGGGTGGACTTTAACCGCTCCGAACTGATCTACCTTTCCGATCCGGCTCTGCGCTACGCGGGCTTATCCCTCGAGATCGTGGGCATAAACCAGGCGGCCTATCCCAAGCTCTTCGTCGACGTGCGCGTACGCGATAAGGCCGGGCGCCCCATCGTGGGCCTTGTAGCCAATAACTTCTATCTCTCGCAGACGATGCGCAGCACGGAACAGCGCATCGTGGAGGAGCGGCCGGTAAGCGTACGTACGGAAATCATCAGGCCGGCCGCAGAATACCGGTTTGAAGGTTCGCTCGACCTCTCCTCGAGCCTGGACGCCGTGTTTCTCATAGAAGGCTCGCCTGAGCTGCTCGGCGAGCGCAATCAGGCGCGGAATGCGCTCGCAGAGCTCTACGCGTCTATAGGGCAGGGCGGCGTAGCCCTCGTGACGGCTGGGAGCGTGGCTCAGCCGGCTCTGCGGGGCGGCTTGGCTCAGCTGAGCGCGGCGCTGCTCGAGCTTAAGCCCTCAGCCCAATGGCGCTTTGACAGCGGCCTGCGGCTCGCAGCGAGCAGCCTGTTCCCGTCGCAGGCAAGGCGCGCCATATTCTACCTGACGACCGGGTCGGTGAACGAAGCCCTATTGAACCAGCAGGCGCTGTCGGAGCTCGGCGCGCTCCTTGCCAATAACGGCATAGCCTTATTCGCGGTCATCGTGGGCAACGCGGCCCCCTCTCCCGCCCTTGACTACCTTTGCGAGCGCAGCGGCGGCGCCCTCTTGCGGGCTGACCGGCCGGAGGGCTTGGCCGGGGCGGCCAACGCCCTGCGAGCATCGGCCAGCGGCATGTACCGGCTTTCCTTCAGCTCGGTGGGCGACGACGGCTTTGGCCGCTCGTATCTGCCCTTTTCCGTGGAAGCGTATCTGCGCGGGCGCTCGGGCAAGGATGAGTCGGGATTTTTCGCTCCCCTGCGCTAATTCGATGGGGAGCGTATTGACGCGATGGGCAATGCTTCGGTATAGTGCCCCTCGTTCGGCGCCATCTTAGCTCAGTTGGCAGAGCGCGTGACTTGTAATCTCGAGGTCCTCGGTTCGATTCCGAGAGATGGCTCAAGACCGTCAGTTCGCGAGAAGCGCCGGTCAGATACGGAGAGATTCCCGAGTGGTCAAAGGGGGCAGACTGTAAATCTGTTGGCTCAGCCTTCGAAGGTTCAAATCCTTCTCTCTCCAAACGTAAAAAGGCCGCCCGTTGGGCGGCCTTTTTAGCATGAGCTCAAAGGAGACCCGTATGCCTAATCCTTTCTGGCAGGAAGGCCTTCGTTTCGGCTGCACGCGCTGTTCGGCTTGCTGTCGCCATGAACCCGGCTTCGTCTTCCTGTCGGCCGAGGACATAGCGCGCTTGCTTAAGCATGTGGCCCTGCCGTTTAGGGAATTCCTCAATAAGTATACGCGGGCCGTAGACGTAGGCACGGGTTGGAGCATAAGCTTAACGGAGAAGCCGGGCTATGACTGCGTATTCTGGAATGCCGCGGGCTGCGCGGTATACGAGGCGCGGCCCGTGCAATGCTCCACCTATCCCTTCTGGCCGGGCGTGCTCGATAGCCCGGCAGATTGGCGAAGCGAGGCCTCCTCGTGCCCGGGCATAGATACAGGCCCCCTGATCGATGGTGAGCGTATAAAAAGTCGCTTGATGGCGCGTTTGGACAACAAGGCTCTCGTGCTCGACTACGCGCTACGCTGGGAGACAGTAGATGAAAATACGGTTTTGGGGCGTTCGCGGCTCCCTTCCCACGCCGATTAGCCCGGCGAACTTAAAAAGCAAGATATCCTCCATCGTACAGCGCATAGCGCCCGCCGATATCGAGTCGCAGGAAGCCCGCGAACGCTTCCTGGCGCGGCTGCCCGATTATCTCTTCTCGACGATAGGCGGCAACACGGCCTGCGTTGAGATCGTTACCGGGGAAAACTGCCATATAGTCTTTGACGCGGGTACGGGCATACGCGCCTTGGGCCAGGAGATAAGCGCGACGAAGAAGCCGACCGCGGTGCATTTGTTCTTTTCCCATTTTCACTGGGATCATGTGCAGGGCCTGCCTTTTTTTACTCCCGCCTTCGATTCGCGCTCCTATGTGGCCTTTTACAGCCCCGACCCCGATTTAAAGGCCATACTTGAAGGCCAGATGCGCCCGCCTTATTTTCCCATAGGCCTGGACGCCATGGGGGCCCGCAAGGAGTTCGTAG
>JBFZES010000184.1:0-16271 GCA_041306725.1 Spirochaetaceae bacterium
CATAGCGGAAGAGCACGCGGTTACGCTGGCCGCGGGCATGGCGGCGGGAGGGCTCCGTCCCGTGGTGGCCATCTATTCCACCTTTATGCAGCGGGCGGTGGATCAGGTTCAGCACGATATAGCCTTGGGCGGGCTGCCGGTTATCTTCGCCCTGGACCGGGCGGGAGCGGTGCCCGACGACGGCGAAACCCATCAGGGTATTTACGATATACAGCTTTTCCGCGCCTTGCCGGGCTTGAGCATCATAGCGCCGGCGAGCGCCGCGGAGCTTAAAGGCGCGCTGGCCTGGGCCCTTAAGCGCGACGCGCCGGTCATGCTGCGCTTTCCCAAGGATGCCTGCCCCGACGAGCGCGGGTGCTATGCGCTGCCTTTCGTAAGCGGCAGAGGCGTGTTTCTGCGGCAGGCTTCGGGAGGACCGGGCGCCCCGGGGCGGCGGCCTATGGCCCTGCTCATAGGCTCAGGCCCCCTCAGCGAAACCTGCGATGCGGCGGCCGGCCTTTTGGAGGCTGAGGGCATACCCTGCGACGTGTATCACCTGCGCTTCCTTAAGCCCCTAGACCGGGAAGAGCTTGAGCGCGTCATCGGCGGCTATGCGCTCGTGGCGGCGGCTGAGGAGGGCGTGCTTACCGGCGGCGTGGCGGCCGAAATAGCCGCGCTGGCCCGAGCCCGGGGCCACAGGGCGCTTGCGCTGGGCTTCGGCGAGAAGCCGCTGCCGCAGGGTTCCAGGCCCGAACTCCTGGCCCTGGCGGGCCTCGACGCGCGGGGCATAGCCGGGGCCGTGGCGCGGGAATTCACGGACCTGCGCCGGGAAGCGGCCCAGGGCGCGCGGGAGCTAGGGCTATGAGCGTTAAGAGCCTTCGATCGATCGCCCTGCCGCGGGGCCGCTTCGTGGACCTAAGCGGCGGCTATGCCGTCATGGGCGTTATCAACGTTACCCCCGATTCGTTCTGGGAGGGCAGCAGGGCCCGCGCGGACGCCGTAGCGGACATAGCGGCCGACATGATAGCGGCGGGCGCGGCCATACTCGATATAGGCGGGGAGTCCACGCGCCCCGGCGCGGCGTACTTAAGCGCCGACGAGGAGCTCGGGCGCGTGGCGCCGGCGGTGGAGGCTCTCCGTTCGCGCTGGGATATCGCCATATCGGTCGATACGCGCAAGGCAGCCGTGGCGCGGGCCGCCGTGGCCGCCGGGGCCGATATCGTGAACGACGTAGCCGCCCTTGGGGACGACCCGGCCATGGCGCCCTTCTGCGCCGCCGCCGGCGTTCCCGTCGTGCTCATGCATAAGAAGGGCGTGCCCGCGAGCATGCAGGATAGGCCGTATTACGAGGATTGTCCCGCCGAGGTGTTCTCCTACCTGGCCGCCGCGGCCGCGCGCGCCATTGCGGCGGGCATAAAGCCGGGGAATATCATCCTTGACCCGGGCATAGGCTTCGGCAAGCGGCTGGAAGATAACCTCGCATTGCTCTCTCGCCTTGATGAATTGAGCGCGGGAGGCTATCCTGTGCTGGTGGGCTTGTCGCGAAAATCGTTCATAGGGGCGCTGACGGGCAGGGACCCCGCGGGCCGCCTGGCCGGCAGCCTCGCCGCGGCTTGCGCCGCACTGGCCAAAGGGGCTAGCATATTCAGGGCGCACGACGTGGCCGAGACCGTGGACGCGCTGCGCGTGTTCACGGCCTGCGCGGGCCTGCCCGTCCGGGGCTAAGCTGCGCGGCAGCCCGGCGGATCAAGAAAGGCATAGAGGGTACGAATGAGCATAAACGCCGTCGCCGCGTTCTTTGACGCATGGGCGCGCCCGACCTTGGATATACTCATACTCGCGTACCTTATCTACCGCACCTATAGGCTGCTCATCAAGACCCAGGCGGTGCAGCTGGCGCGGGGGGCGGCCCTGCTGGTCATCGTGTACGCCATAGCCTTTTTCCTCAAGCTGGATACGCTCTCCTGGGTGCTCAACCTCCTGGCCCCGGGCATCGTCATAGCCCTGGCCATCATCTTCCAGCCTGAGCTGCGCAAGATATTCATTAAGCTCGGGCAGGGCGGCTTCTTCCGCCGCAGCAACGCCCCCCGTTCTACCCAGCTCGATTCCATCCTGCACGCCGCCGAGATACTCTCCGGCAAGCGCCGCGGCGCGCTCATCGTCTTCACGCGCTTCGTGGCCCTGGAAGATATCGTGGAGCGCGGCACCAGGATAGACGGCGAACTGAGCACGAGCCTCCTCTTGTCGATCTTCGAATTCGACACCCCGCTGCACGACGGCGCGGTCATCATAAAAGAAGCGCGCATAGCGGCGGCCGGCTGCTTCCTGCCCCTGTCCCAGCAGCAGGATATCATGAGCAGCTTCGGCACGAGGCACCGGGCGGCCTTAGGCATAAGCGAGGAGTCCGACGCGGTCGTGCTCGTGGTGTCGGAGGAGTCAGGGGCCCTGTCGCTCGTCTATGACGCGCGGCTGTATTACGACCTGCCCCTGCCCGAGCTGCGGCGCAGGCTTGCCAGGCTCCTCGATTTCAGCGGCGCTTCGAGCGGCGAAGAAGGGGGGCTCGATGCCTAAGGCCCATCTGGAAAAGCTCTTCGAGGACTGGGCCGCGAAAGTGCTGAGCCTGGCCGCGGCTATAGCCCTCTTCTCGTTCTATCAGCTGAATAAGCTCGAAGAGCGCCCGCTGTCCGTGCCGCTTACCGTGCTCACGAACGGCCAGTATGTGCCCGCGAGCCAGTACCCGCGCACGGTGCGCCTCGTGCTCAGGGGCGAATCGAACGCCATATTCGCGGTGCTTGAGCGCGACCTCGTGGCCACCCTGGACCTGCGGCCCTTTACGGCCCCCGGCGTGTTCCGCGTGCCGGTCATCATAGAGAAGCGCGGCTCGGCGCTCGGCATAGACCCGCTGGAAATAAGCGTGGAGCCCGGCGAGCTGGCGCTCGCGCTCGAGGCGCGCGTGCTGAAGCAGCTCGCGGTGCTGCCGAGCTTTAGGGGCTTCCTTGAGCCCGGCTACGAGCTCGTGGGCTTTTCCCTGAGCCCTCCCACGGTGGAAGCCGCGGGGCCCGCCAGCGTCATGGCCAGCCTGGCTGACGCATCCACCGAATCCGTGGAGCTATCGGGCCGCTCGGCCGACTTTACCCTGCGGGTGCAGCTGCAGGCAAAGGACCCTTTGGTGGAATTCCTGGGCAGCGATAGCGTCGAATTCATTGCGGAGGTGCGCAAGGCGGTCGTATATACTTCCTTTGCCGACCTGCCCATAAGCCCCCAGGGCTTGAAGGCCGGCCTGCGCCTCATATCGGAATTGCCGCTCGCCTCGGCGCGCATAGCGGCGGCCCGTTCCGAATTGGAGGGCTACGTTCCCTCCGAGGAGGCGTTCGTGGCCGATCTATCCGGCGTGACGGAGCCGGGCGTGCATACCGTGGCGGTCATCCCCCGCTTTCCTGAAGGCATGAGCGTGGAATCATGGCTGCCTATGGTCATTACGGTGAGCGTCGAGGCGTACCTGCCCACAAGCCCCGAGGCGCGGCCATGATCGTGGGCATAGGCGTGGACGTGGTGCACGTCCGGCGCATCGAGCATTGGCTTTCCGTGCCCGGCCTTACCGAGCGCTTCTTCCATCCCCTGGAGTTGAGCACGGCGCTGTCGAGGGGCTCGTCCGCGGCGCTTTCCCTGGCGGCGCGCTTCGCCGCCAAAGAGGCCTTGGGCAAAGCCCTCGGCACCGGCCTCGTAGGCATACGCCTCGCGGATATACGGGTCATCAATAACCATAATGGGCAGCCCGGCATGGAGCTCTATGGCAGCGCGCTGGCGCGCTTCGAGGCGAGCGGCGCGAAAACCATACATCTGTCCCTTACCCACGAACGCGATAACGCCATAGCTATGGTCGTGATGGAGGCCTAAGGTGCTGAGGACGCAAGCGGCCAAGAAGCCGGAAAAAGAACGAAAGATCAGTTTTTACGCGAAAGAGGCTACCCGTTGCCCCGTGTGCGACGCCTCGTTCCACCGCGAGGAGCTCTTCTCGGGGCGCGTAAACGCCGACGAGCTTACCGACGAGCTCCATAGGACGTACAAGCCATTGCATGCCTATGGGGACGTCTATCCCCTATGCTATGAGATCGAGGTATGCCCGGCCTGCTTCTACGCGGCGTTCAGGGCCGATTTCATGCCCATGGCCGTAAAGGCCGGCTCCGTATTGCAGGATCGCATCGAGTACCGCGTGGAGGAGGTGCAGCGCATATTCTCCGGCCTCGACTATCAGGGCGCCAGGCGGCTCATCGAAGGGGCCGCCAGCTATTACCTGGCCATGCTCTGCTATGAGCACGCGGGCAAAGACTTCTCGCCTACCATCAAATCGGCCATGTGCGCTATCCGCTCGGCGTGGCTCTGCAACGACCTGCATCGAAAAAGCCCCAACGAGAACTGGGATTATGTGGCCGGCCTCTTCTACCGCAAGGCCCGCTTTTTTTATCGCCTCGCCATAGAGCTCGAGGCGAGCGGCAAAGAAGTGTACTCGGCGCAGCGCAACCTCGGCCCCGATACCGATAAAAACTACGGCCACGAGGGCGTCGTGTATATGTTCTCCATACTGGAACTCAAGTACGGGCCTAAAGAAGACCATGCGGCGCGCGCGGATCACCTCGCGTCCGCCAAGATAGCCGTAGCCCGCATGTTCGGCCTGGGCAAGAAGACTAAATCCAAGCCAGGCCCGCTCCTGGACAAGGCCCGAGAGCTCTACGAAAGGCTTAAGGCGGAGCTGCAGGACGGCGACGATGAGGAATAGCCGTACCATACGGCTGTGCCTGGCCTATGACGGCACGGATTTTTCCGGCTGGCAGCGGCAGAGCGCCGATCGCTCGGTACAGGAAGAGGTCGAAAAAGCGCTAGCCAAGATGCACGGCCACCCGGTCCAGGTCGTAGGCGCGGGCAGGACGGACACGGGCGTGCACGCGGCCGGGCAGGTGGCCCATTTTCACAGCGATATAGCGAGCATCCCCGCGGAGCGCTTCGCCCTTGCCTTGAATAAGCATCTGCCGCCTGATGTGCGCGTGGTGCGGGCAGAGGAAGCGCGCCCGGATTTTCACGCGCGCTACGATGCCCGCTTCCGCCGCTACAAGTACTTCCTCTACCATTCTCCGCGGTCCCTTCCCCACCGCGACCGCTTCGCCTGGCGCATAGGCCATAGGCCTGACCTGCTCAGGCTTAACCGCCTGGCATCCTGCCTGCGCGGCGAGCTGGACTGCACGGCCTTCGCCGCCGCTAAAGACCCCAGCGAGCATCGCTTCCGTTACCTGCACCACGCGGCCTTTTACGCGGAGGGGGACGGCCTGGTTTTCGATATCGCCGCCAACGCCTTTCTCTGGCGCATGGTGCGGTCCCTCGTGGGCACCCTCGTAGGCTTGGAGAAGGCCGGAGCGCCGGATGGGGCGCTTAAGGCCATGCTCGAAGCCAAGGACAGGAGCGCAGCGGGCGCTACCGCTCCGGCCCGCGGCCTGTTCCTCTGGAACGTAGCGTATTACGAAGCGCCTCAAAGGTCCCAGGACTTGTTTGGCGAACAGGCGGGCAGGGCGGCCGCCAAGGCGGCGACGGATGCCGGCCCCAGGCGCCTGATTCCCGGCCATGGCTGGATAGAGCGGCGCGACGACCATCTCATTCAAGGAGTGCCCCATGCATAGACGCAGTATCCTCAGCCCCTTATACCTCGCGGCTTTCGCCCTTGCGGCCTACGTCTTAGCCTCCGCGCTATCCTCCTGCGGGAGAAGCGCCGAGGAAGGCCTTTGGGCCGATAGCGTACTGCAGGAAAGCGCGGAAATGAACGCGCCGGCCGCGCCTTCGCGCTCCATGGCCAAGCTCGCGGGCGGCGCCGCCCCCCAGCCTAGCCCTGATTCTTCGTCGACCGCCGCCGCTACGCCCGCCGCGCCCGACACGGCGGGCCGCAAGCTCGTCTACGACGCGACGATGAGCGTCGAGGCCAAGGAGCCCGCCCTCGTCGAGGCTGCCGTGCTTAAGGCCCTGGCCGCGGCCGGGGGCTATGCGGCCAGCCGCAACGTCGACGAATACGCTAGCTATATGCAGCTCCGCGTGCCCGTGGCGGCCCTCGAAGGCCTTATGGACCTGCTGGCCGGCCAGGCTAGGACCCTTGCGCGCAGCCTGTCGGCGCAGGACGTTACCGACCAGTATTTCGACCTAGAGGGCAGGCTGCGGAACAAGCGCCTCCTTGAGGAACGCTACCGCGAATACCTCAAGCGCTCCGCGAGCCTTGAGGACATATTGGCCGTGGAACGCAGCCTCTCCGATACCACCACCGAGATAGAGTGGCTGGAAGGCAGTTTCCGCGACCTGTCGCGGCGCATAGAGCTGGCCACCTTAAACATAACGATACGGCCGCTGCGCGCCTTGGACCCCTCGCGGCCGAGCTTGGGCAAAGCGCTCTCTGACCTCTTCGCCGGGGTGGGCGACGTGGCCCGCGTAAGCGTCGTCGCTTTGGTAGGCATCATAGTCTACGGCGTGCCCGCGTTGCTGCTGGCCGCGTTCCTGTGGTGGCTGAGCTTTGGCAAGCTTGGCCTGCTGCGCAAGCTCTTTGCCCTTGCCGCAAGGGTTTCGAAGGAAAAAGCGGGCGGGAGACAAGCGTAGGCTTACGGCCGGCGCCCGCTAAGAGGTCGCGGGGGCCGGCTTAAGGCCGATGGGCTGGGGGAGGCGGTCTTTAGCTGCGCACGCCGGACATGCCGATAAGCGCGTCATTGGTTTCCCTGAAGCGCTTGACGACGATGGGCAGTATGTCTATGGCCACTTCGGGATGGGCCTTCATGAACGAGGTGAATTCCCAGGATGCCAGCACGAGGCAGCTCGTGGGCTCGGTCGCCGTCACCGTGGCGGTGCGCTTCGCGCCGTCGAGCACGGCGAATTCGCCGAGTATGTCGCCCGCGCCGTTGGTGGCTATCTCTACCTGCTTGCCCGCCATGTCGACTTTCTCTACCCGCACCCGGCCGCTCAGTATGATAAAGAGCCCTATGCCGTCCTCTCCCTGCCTCATAAGCGCGTCGCCGGGCTGAAAGCTGCGTTCGGTGCATATCTGCGCTATGCCTTTTATGTATTTGCCGTCCAGATTCGCGAATAAGGCTACTTTAGCCAGCGCGTTTTCCTTGTCCATAGTCGCTCCTTCTTTTCGGCATCGATACTGCTCTGCTCCGTGCCGATTCCCCAAGATACGCTATAGCCCGCGGGCAGTCAATAAAAGCCTGCCCCTAGCGCTCTCGTTTTTTGGCCGGCGGCAAATGCACGGTCATGGTCGGGAACGCGAATTCTATGCCTTCCTGGGCGAAATGCCGCTGTATATCGACGTGCACGCTGTTCAGGCCCTTGAGCCAATCGTCCTTGGCCAGCCATACGCCATAGAGTATTTCTATGGCGTTGTCCCCGAAGCGCTTGACGAGGAAAAGCGGTTCCGGATTGCGCAATACATCCTGGTTTTGGTCGGCAAGCTCCATGAGCACGCGCCGAACCTTCTCAAGATCGGTACCATAGACGACGCTAAGGTCGATATTGAGGCGCCTCGCCGGGAAACGGGTAATATTGGTTACCTTGGCTTTTATCAGTATCTCGTTGGGTATGCGCACGAGCTGGTTGTCGAAGGTCCTAAGCTTTATGGACAGAGCATCCACTGAATGAACCACGCCTACGGTGTTGTCGACATTGAGCACGTCTCCCTGGGCAAAGGTTTTCTCGGATACCAGGAAGAAGCCGCTTATAAAGTTGGATACGGTAGTCTGGGCCGCGAAGCCAAGGGCTATACCCGCTATGCCCGCCGCGCCGAGCAGGGCGGACAGGTCCACGTTGGCCGCATCGAAGGCGTTGATGGCTATAAGCGCCAAGCCTAAATATTGGGTTATCTTAACGACGAGGCTCGCCGTGCGCGCGTCAAGGCTTTTCCTCGTAACGCGCTTAAGGATGGTCACGACTAGCCCGACCGCCATAAGCCCAAGCACGACGGCGAGCACCACTTTGAAGGTGGTGAGCACGCTATCGAAGGTGAAGAGCCTGCCTAGTATGCCGTCATCGGGCAGGAGATCCCAGAATCCCCCCCGTCCCGTCGTTTCCGCCGCCGCGTCTATCGTTTCTTCCATATGCCTACAGCCTCGTCATCGCTTTAAAGAGCTCAAAGGAGCGCTCTATAAAGCGCTCCTCTCCCGATACCTTGGGCTTGCTCAAGAGCAGGGCATCGGGAGGCAAAGGGCCCTGTCCGTCCAGTTTCATGCGTACGCCCGAATCGCTAAAAACGAAGGACAGGCGCTCGCTCTGCATGCTCGTGCCCACGCCGTACACGGACAGCTGCTCGCCGTATATGCAGAGCTCGCTAACGAGCACCGGTTCCA
Organism: Spirochaetaceae bacterium; assembly: GCA_041306725.1. Classification (GTDB taxonomy): domain Bacteria; phylum Spirochaetota; class Spirochaetia; order Treponematales; family UBA12059; genus UBA5200. Next base: position 8,346 of record JBFZES010000184.1, read on the forward strand.
GCGAGCCGTTTTTAAGGCGCACGGGGTGGGCCACGAGGGCGGGATCCTCATGCAGAGACCCCAGGGTGGGCTCGCTTATATCGAGGAAATCGGCCTCGTCGAAGCGGCATACCACCCCGGACTCGGGGTTGCCGTACATGGTCTTGAAGGGTTTCCGTAAAGGAAACGAAGCCACCATGGCCCCGCCCACCATGATGCGGGCCTCTATGTGGGAGAATATCCAGCCCTGTATGTCGGCGCCGGGGGGCAAGGAGAAGGATTCGCGGAGCCGCACGCATACGGGCAGGGCGGGATAGCCCGGCGATAGCCTATACTCCTGTTTTTTACCCATGTAGTAACGGGTCCAGGCGGAATCCGCAAGGGGCGGCAGGCATAAGGCCGGCGGGACTTTCTTCTTGCCCGACGCGCTTTGCGCGTGGCTGCTTTCCGGATAAAAGGGCATGGCGGCAAGCACGTCGCCTTCGCCGGCCATATCGGCCGATACGCAGAGCAGGGCTTTGCCGAAGCGGTGTATGCGCGTGCCTTCGTTTTTGGGTAAGGTCCACTCCGTCCACATAAAGTTGGGCGCTCCTCAAGTCCATGGTTTTTAGGGTATACTCGACCCGTACTAGTATACGGTCCCGGGGCGTCCGGGTAAAGCGCGGAGGGCGGGTGCAGGCTATGGCGGAACTGGAAGGGCTGGTGCGGGGCGAAGGGGAAAGGCGGCTAGACCGTTATATAGCCGATGAATTGGGTTCGCTCAGCCGGAGCCAGCTCAAGCAGAGGTGCCTTTCCGTACGGGTCAACGGCAGGGATGCCAAGCTCAGCCGCCTGGTCAAGCCCGGCGATAGCTTCGCCCTAGCGCTAAAGGACGAGGAAGCCGCCGGCGATGCCGCCGAAGAGCTGGAGCTCGCTATACTCTATGAGGACGCGAGCGTCATCGTGCTCAATAAGGCGCAGGGCATGGTAACGCATCCCGCCCACGGCAATTGGCGCGGCACGCTGGCTAATGGCCTTTTGGGGCTGTTCAAGGCGCAGCGGGAGGCCGGCGCGGCGCAAAGCCTGGCGGAGCCGCCGGCGCGGGCGGGTATCGTCCATCGCCTGGATAAGGACACGTCTGGCGTCATCATAGCGGCTAAGACCGCCGCTGCCCAGGAATACCTGGCTGCCCAGTTTAGGGACCGCTCTACGGCCAAGATATACCTGGCCATTTGCCAAGGCGTGCCCTCGGCCGCAAGCGGGCGCATCGATACCTGGCTGGCCCGGGACCCGCGGGAGCGCAAGCGCTTCTGCGTGTCGGCCGATGGCAACGGGAAGCGCGCGCTGAGCGAGTATAGGCTGCTCGGCAGTTCAGGCGGCTACGCGCTGCTCGCGCTGAGGCCCAGGACGGGCCGTACCCACCAGCTGCGCGTGCATTGCAGGCAGCTGGGCTGCCCCATACTGGGCGACCCTATCTACGGCAAAAAGGATAAGCGCTTCCCCGAGGCAACGCTCATGCTCCATGCGCGCGAGCTAGCCATAACCCTGCCCGGAGAGCCTATAGCAAGGGTTTTTTCCGCGCCCATCCCTGAGCATTTCTTGCGCATGCTTAGGCTCTTAACTCTGGAAACGCTTGTTTAATAAGGACTTAGCGCTGGGGCGCAGGCCTCTTGGCGCGCTCCTGGGCCGAGTTTACCCGGATTTTCCGCCCTTCGTAATCGCTGCCGTTCAAGGCCGCTATAGCCCTGGCCGCTTCCTCGTCGCTGCCCAGCTCTATGAAGGCGAAGCCCCGGGGCATGCCGCTCATGGGGTCGGGAGGCAGTTCCACGGAGCGTACCGCGCCATAGTGAGAAAAGAGCTCTCGCAGGCTCGCTTCGTCGGTGGCGTAGTTTAGATTACCCACGTAAATCTTACGGGACATAGGGCTCGACCTCTGGTTGGACTATAACCGCAAGGCCGCGCCAGGTCAATGCAAGGTCTTTCTTGACAAAGCGTTATGGTTCACTATAATAGGATTGCAATCTATATACCTAAGCAGGAGGACCCCCATGGCTATTTTATACGTAGCCCTCCCGCTTGCCGGTGTTTTTCTGGGATGGATGATCCGCTGGCTGTACGCCAGATTTCAACTTACGGCCGCCGAACAAAAAGCGGAACGTATAATGCAAGAAGCGGTAAAGCAGGCAGAAGCGCAAAAGAGAGAAATCCTGCTCGAGGCGAAAGATCAACTCATCAGGGAGAGAAACCAGCAAGAGCGGGAGAACCGCGAACGACGGGCTGAAATCCAGCGTTATGAGCGACGACTGGTCCAAAAAGAAGAAAATCTCGACAAGAAAATTGAGGCCTTGGAGAAAGACGAACAGGCCCTTAACGAACGCGTCAAGGTAATCGGGACGAAAGAAGAGTTCTTAGCCGGCCAGGAAGAGCGCTACCGCAAGGAGCTCGAGCGCATATCCGGCCTCAGCGCCGAGGACGCAAAAAAACTCATCATACAGGGCCTCGAGAACGAGGCTAAGCGCGACGCCCAGGTACTGCTCAACAAAATCGAGCAGGAAGCCCAGACCGGCGCCGAGAAGCGCACCCGCGACATACTCGTCACCACGATGCAGCGCCTGGCCGCGGACGTTACCGCCGAGGTAACCGTTACCAGCGTGGCCTTGCCCGGCGACGAGATGAAGGGCCGCATCATAGGCAGGGAAGGGCGCAATATCCGTACCCTGGAGACCCTTACCGGCGTGGACGTCATCATCGACGATACGCCGGAGGCGGTGGTCATATCCTGCTTCGACCCGGTGCGCAGGGAAATAGCCCGCGTATCCCTCGAGCGCCTCGTGGCCGACGGCCGCATACATCCGGCGCGCATTGAAGAGGTCGTGCAGAAGGTTACCCGCGAAATATCGCAGAAGATTTATGAAGAAGGCGAGAAGGTAGTGTTTGACCTCGGCCTGCACAACATGAATCCCGAGCTTATACGCGCCCTTGGCCGCCTTCACTACCGTACCAGCTATGGCCAGAACGTGCTGTCGCACTCGAAGGAAGTAGCGGTCATAGCGGGCATGCTCGCCTCGGAGATAGGCGCCAATCGCGAACTGGCCAAGCGGGGAGCCCTGCTCCACGACATAGGCAAGGGCGTCGAGTCGGATTCCGATCAGAACCACGCCGAAATAGGCATGGAACTGGCCAGGAAGATGGGCGAGGACCCGCGTATCGTCAACGCGATCGGTTCCCACCATGCCGACGTGGAGCCCATATGCATAGAGAGCGTGCTTTGCCAGATAGCGGACGCCATTTCGGCCGCGCGGCCCGGCGCCCGCAGGGAAACGCTCGATAACTACGTAAAGCGGCTTGAGAACCTTGAAAGCATAGCCGAGGGCTTCTCGGGCGTGGACAAGGCCTTCGCCATTCAGGCGGGCCGGGAGCTGCGCATACTCGTCAACAACGAGAAGGTATCCGACGAGGACGCCAAAGAGCTCTGCAAATCCATAGCCAAGAAGATCGAGACCGACATGCGCTACCCGGGCAGGATCAAAGTGACGATCATACGGGAAACTCGTATCGTGGAGTACGCGCGCTAAGGCAAGCGCCAGGCGCGATCGCCCCGGCGCAGGCAAAGTATTGAAACGCGGCCGTCCTGTATGGGCGGCCGCTTCTTTTCTTTCCGCTACCATGTGGTGTAGGATAGTCGACGGAAGCGGAGGATAGATGCCGGCTAGCTATAAGGCCCTTATGTTGGGCGACGTCATAGGTGATTCCGGCATACATGCCGTGCAGCTGCGCTTGCCCGCCCTCGTGCGGGACCTTGAAGCCGACATTGTCATCGCGAACGGGGAAAACGCAAGCGGCGGCTTTGGCCTTACCGAGGATAACGCGCGGCAATTGCTCGCCGCCGGCGTCGACGTCATTACCGGCGGCAACCATATTTGGGAGAAAAAAGGGTCTACGGAACTGCTCAACGCGGGCTTGCCTCTCCTACGGCCCGCCAATTATCCCCCCGGAGCGCCGGGCAGGGGCTCCCTTACCGTGCGAAAGGAGAACGCCAGCTGGGTGGTGCTTAACCTGCAGGGTCGAGAGGGCATGAAGCCCATAGACTGCCCGTTCCGCTACGCGGACGCTTTTTTGGCCGCCCTCGACGCCGATAAGGCCGCCCTAGGCTCGGAGCCTGGGATCCCGCTCTTCGTGCTCGTTGACTTCCATGCCGAGTCCTTCGCCGAGAAGCAGGCGCTCGGCCTCTATCTGGACGGCAGGATAGCCGCGCTCGCGGGTACCCATACCCATGTACAGACCATGGATGAGCGCGTGCTGCGCGGCGGCACCGGCTATATAAGCGACCTGGGCATGTGCGGGCCGGTGGATTCCATCATTGGCGTGCGCATAGATAGCTGCCTCAAGCGAAACCTCACCCATATGCCCATTAAGATGGAAAGCGCGGAGGGACACTCCATGATCAACGGGGCGCTCTTCGAATTTGGCCAGGACGGTCGCTGCCTGAGCATAGAGCGCGTGCGCCTGCTGTGAAGAAAAAGGGCGCTAGCCCCCTGGCTTTAGCGGCGCCTAACGGCGCGATGGGCGCGGCGTTTCTAAATCCAGTATAAGGGTATCGCTAGCCTGCGGGTCAAAGCTTTCCTCCGTCCATGACGCGTATATGCCGCGCGGCACGAAGCCGTGCCTGTCGGCCGCCGCCACGATAGCGCCGGGAGTGAAGGGGTAGAGCCGAACGGAGCGCTCTGCCCTGCCTGACTCGGCTTTGGGGCCGAACGAGCTGAAGAAGTCTATGGACCCATCGCTGCCGTAGCGATAGCGCCGGCTGAAGAGCTTGTCGCCGAGCGTTATGTCCGGCAGCTGCTTAGGCCTATCAGCCAGAATTTTTTGGTAGTTGAGGGTTTGCACGATAAGCCTGCCGCCCCCTTCCAGAGACTTCGCGGCCTCTTTGAAAAAGGCGGCGAGCTCAGCCTCATCCTGCAGGTGGGGCAGGGTGTTGCCCAGGCAGAGCACCAGGGCGGCGCTTTGAGCCTTTACCTGGGCGCTCAGGTCAAGCATGCCCGCCTGCCTAAAATCCGCGCGCATGCCCAGGCCAAGCTCGGCGGCTTTCCTCCGAGCCTCAGCGAGCATGCCCGAAGCCGGGTCCAGCCCTATGACCAGCCAGGAGTCTTTAGCCAGGGCCAGGCTGTGGCCTCCCGTGGCGCAGCCCAGGTCTAGCGCTAAAGCGTCCTGCCGCGGAGGCTTGCCAATGAAGGCCAAGGTGGCTGGATTGACGGGGAAGAGCTCCACATAAACCTGCATAAGGCTGTCATAAAATACCATACGGATAAAGCTAGCACCTTAACGTGGCTTCGACAATGCGAGCCTTCAAAAAAAAGCGCTTGCGTTCCGGCGATTCGGCTATAGACTAGCGGTATGAAAAGCCTCTCCCTTACGGGTAAAATCAACCTTATCACGGCCGGTTCGCTGGCCCTAGGCCTCGGCATAGCGGCCTTCGTGTTCGCCACCAGCCTTGTGTCTACCAGGCAGGATATGAGCAACCAGGCGCTGGCCCGGGAATCGGAGATACTTTATTCTTCGATAGAGAACTTCATGTTGGTGGGAGAGGCGCCGGTAGCGCTTAAATTCTTCACCGACCTACGCCAGATGTCCGTTGGCTACCTCCTAGGCTTGTATCGCCGCAATGGCATGGGCGCCTTCGTCGATAATGAAACGATTGAAACGGTCAATACGAAGCTTGGCCGCCAGCGCTTCGAAAAGAAGACTAAATTGCCGCCCATGGTGAGCGAGCCTGAACGCCAGTACTTTGATTCAGCGGCGGGCATGCCGCCTGAAACGGTGTTCTTCCGTTGGGAAGAGGAGGGGCGCAGCTATGACCGCATATACCGGCCTCTCCTCAATCTGCCAAAATGCACCGTATGCCATGGCTCCGACCATACGGTACGGGGCGTCATAGACCTGCGTTCGGATATAACCCCCTTCTTGGCAGCTCAGCGGGCGGCAATCGGTTTATCGGCCGGCGGTTTCGCGTTGATTATGCTGGCCCTCGCGGTGATTATCACGCGCTTCATCCACATCGTGGTCGTGAATCCCGTCCGCGCCATAGGGCGGGTATGCAACGCGGTGAGCGCCGGCGATTTTTCCGGCAGGGTAGAGGCAAAGAGCAAGGACGAGGTAGGACTGCTCGCCGATACGGTGAACACCATGGTGCAGGGGCTTTACGAGCGCTTCGAGCTTACCAAGTACGTGTCGGCCGGCACTCTTTCCTCGCTGGCGGCGGGTCAGGAACCAAGGCGCGTGCAGAGGAGCCTGCTCTTCAGCGACGTGCGCGGCTTCACGTCCTACACGGAGCGGCACGGCGCCGACGCCGTCGTGGGTATACTCAATAAGCTGCTGGAGGACCAGGCGCGCATCATACAATCACACGGGGGCGATATAGATAAATTCGTGGGCGATGAGGTGGTTTCCGTGTTCGCGGGCGATGACGCGGCTGAACGCGCCTGCCTCGCGGCTCTCGATATCATGGATATGGCTAAGCGGGCCTCCGATTACGATGGCCTAGCCGTGGGCGTGGGCATAGCCACGGGCATGGTCATCCAGGGCATGGTCGGCTCCAGCCTGAGGGCGGACTTCACCGTCATCGGCGACCCGGTAAATATCGCCGCCCGGCTCTGCTCGGTGGCCAAGGCCGGGCAGACCGTCATATGCGATTGCAGTTACGACGCATTGGCCGACAAGAAACGCTTTGCCTTCAAGGGGCCGTTCAAGGCCACGCTCAAGGGCAAGGCGGAAGCCCAGCGGGTATACCTGCTGGCGCCTCGCGAAATACGGACGGGAGGCTCCCTATGAGAGGCGACGGTAAGGCATCGGGCTTAGCCCTCCTCGGTATTGTCCTGGCCGCTTGTTCCCTGGCCGCCGTCTCCTGCACTCGGGAGGGGCAGAGCCGCGCGCTACTGCCGGAAGGGTATGGCTCCTGGCAGAGAACTACCGCCGTTAAGCTGGATTACCTCATACCGGGGCATGAATCGAGCGCCCGCACCATTTTTATGAATCCTGAAGGCTTTCTCTTCCAAAAGGACGGCGATAGCGCCGAATTCCCCGCAGGCACCATCATAGTCAAGGAAATACGCCCGCTTGGCACGGTAACGGCCGATATGCCCGCCCCCATGCTCACGGCCATGGTAAAAGCGCCGGATGACGCGCGCGCTAGGGGCGGCTGGCTCTGGATAGTCAAGGATACGGCGTCGGGAAGCGAGACGGTGTTCGCCAGCGATTTTTGCTACCGCTGCCATGCGAACGCCAATGAAGCCCACCCCTACGCCGACCTCAATCTCTCAGGAGCGTCGCGCGATTTCGTCTTTTTCGTGCCTGGCTTCGATACGCCAGCCATAGACCCGCTGGACCAGGCCGCGCTAGGCCAAGCCCCCGAGCCCGCCGTTCTGCCGTCCGGCGACGGATACTAAAAGCGGGGGGAAGCCATGAAGCTCCTGGTGTTCGTCCTTAACAAGGAAGAGTTCCTCGAAGAAGTCCTGGAAGCCTATGTGGAGGCCGGCGTAACGGGAGCTACGATCGTAGATTCAGAGGGCATGGGGCGTTTCCTCGCGTATGAGGTACCCATTTTCGCCGGCTTCAAAGAATTCATGAAGGGCAATAAACCCTACAATAAAATTATACTGTCCGTCATACGCAACGAAGCGGTGATCGAGAAACTGAAGAAACTGGTTGACGAAGTGGTCGGGGGCCTCGATAACCCGGGTACCGGCATCATGTTCACCGTGCCGGTGGATTGGTCCACGGGGCTCGTTCGCGAGGAAGAGGAGGCATAGGGGTGGCAAGCCTGCGGGAATATCTTGATCCAGCCTGCGTGGCCGTCGATGTGCAAGCAGACGACAAAGAAGCCGCTATCCGGGCCCTGGTGCGTATAGCTGACGACGCGCATGCGCTTAATGATCCGGAACTGCTCATACGTGATATCCTAGAGCGTGAGCG
>JBFZES010000185.1:0-2574 GCA_041306725.1 Spirochaetaceae bacterium
GGCGCTACGGCCGCAGCCTATCCCCTCGCTCTCTATATAGAGGTCGATATGGACGGCGACGGACTCTTCGAGTATCGGGAGAGCGAACAGGGACCCTCGATACGCGCATGGGACCTTGATGCCGACGGCCAGCCGGACCTCTTCGTCGAAAAGCTTGGCAATGATAGCGCGCAGTATAGCTTCAGCCCTAGCTGGCGCAGCCGCCTGCCGCTGGTGCTCCGCATGGAGGCTGGCGCTCTCGCAGGCGTGCGCCTAGGCGGGGTGGATAAGCCGCTCATAGCCGACGGCGGCGGGCGCGTATGGTGGATAGGAGAAAAACCCTTCGATTTAGGCCCGAGCCTGCCGCTTGAAGGCAGCGCTGTGCGCAATGGCATACGATACGGGATAATTAAGCTCGGCGAGCGCTACTATGCGGAGCTTCTCGACTAAGTTTTTCGCGTATCTCTATTTTCTCTTATATCTGCCTTGCACTTCAACAGTACGGGCCTTACACTTAGCTTGGGAGGCGCAGATTTAGGCGCGCTTGCCCCGGCTCTATCCTGTACCTAAGGGTTGTGCATGGCTACCGTAAAAAAAACCGCAGCGATAAAATTACTTGGCTCTTATGGCCTCGAGCGCGCCCAAGAATTAGCTAAGCAGCTCAAGGCCGCCTTGGCTCCCCACGCAATGCTTGAGCTCGATCTTTCCGGGCTCACGGAATTGGATCTGTCCGCCGTACAGCTATTGTACGCCGCTAAGAAGAGCGCGAAGGCCGGAGGCGGCGATCTGCTCCTCGTCGGTACGATTAACCCAAGCTTGGCCGCGCGTTTGCTTTCTTCCACCCTGATAAGCAGGCTTGTAAGCGACGGCCCGAGCCTGGCCGCGGCCCTGCCGTCCTTCCTGTCCATAGAGGTCGAGCGATGATAGATAAATTCAAGGACGCCTTCAGGGAAGAAGCATATGAATTGTTGAGCCAGCTCGAGGACATACTCCTTGAGCTTGAGGCCTCTCCGCAGGATCCCGAGCTCATAAACGCGGCTTTTCGCGCCATCCACACCATAAAGGGCTCGGCGGGCATGTTCGGCTTCGAGAAGCCTGGGCGCTTTGCCCATGACCTTGAAAACCTGCTGGACGCCTGCCGCGCGGGCAAGCGCCCCGTCGATAAGACGGTCATAGACCTGACCCTGCGCGCCCGCGACAAGATACGGGCCATGATAGAGAACGACGAGAGCGAAGGCTCCTTCGACGGGGAAGCGCAGCTCCTTATACACGAATTCAGGGCAGCATGCACGGGCTTTTGCGAAGACAAAGAGCCATCGCCGGCACCGCACGGTACCCCCGCGCCCGCGGAAAGCGCCAAGCCGGCAAAACCGTCGCCGCCTTCAGGCCAAGGCGGCATGCAGAGCTACCGCATACGCCTAGCGCCTTCCCGCGCCATCTTCCTTAGCGGTACCCGGCCGCTCAAGCTTTTGGAAGAACTGGCCGGTCTCGGCGTCATGAGTTCGGTGCCCAATTTCAGCGCCGTGCCGCCCTTGGAGTCCATCGATCCCGATTCCTGCTATACCTCCTGGGACGCCATCCTGTCTACGGACAAGGGCCTTGACGCCATACGGGACGTGTTCATCTTCGTAGAAGACCACTGCGAGCTGAGCATAGACGAACTGGGAGAAGGGGAAGACCTGGAGGGCCATACCAAGAGGCTTGGCGAGATACTGCTCGAGCGGGGCTCGATAAAGAGGCCGGAGCTGGAGGACGCGCTTAAGTCGCAACGCAAGCTCGGCGAGGTGCTTATCGAAACCAAGGCCGTCAGCTCGTCCGAGCTGCAGGCCGCGCTTGCCGAACAGGATCACCTGAAGCGCGTTCAGGAGAAGCACGTCGATACCGGTTCATCGGTGCGGGTAGCCAGCGAAAAACTGGATCAGCTCGTCGACCTCGTGGGCGAGATGGTAACCCTGCAGGCGCGCTTGAGCCGTACCGCGGACGGGCTCGCCGATACGAGCCTATCGTCTATATCGGAGCAGCTCGAGCGGCTCGTTTCGCAGTTGCGCGATAATGCGATGAGCATACGCATGCTTCCCATAGGCTCGACCTTCAGCAAATTTAGGCGCGTGGTGCGGGACCTTTCCCGCGACCTGGGCAAACAGGTGGAACTGGTAACGGAAGGCGAGGACACCGAGCTCGATAAGACCGTCATCGAGCGCCTGAACGACCCCTTAGTCCATATTATCCGCAATTCGCTCGACCACGGCATAGAGCAGCCGCAGCAGCGCAAGGCCAAGGGCAAGCCTGAAAGCGGCACGATATGCCTCGCGGCATCGCACAGCGGGGCCACGGTAGAGATACGGGTATCCGACGACGGCAGCGGCCTCAACCTGGAAGCCATACGCAGCAAAGCCCGCGAGCGGGGCATTATAGGGCAGAACGAGGAATTGAACGAGCAGGATACGATGCAGCTGATAGTCCGCCCAAGCTTCAGCACGGCCCATAACGTAAGCGACGTATCCGGCCGCTGCGTGGGCATGGACGGGGTCAACCGCGAGAGTGTCGCTCTCGGCGGCTGCGTGTACCTGGAATCCAAGCCGGGAGCGGTCATGA
>JBFZES010000186.1:0-7002 GCA_041306725.1 Spirochaetaceae bacterium
CTTCGAGAAGCGCGATCGTTCCCCCTCGCCGTTGAGCAGGGACTTCATCCGGTCTATGCTCAACGCCTTGTCGTCCGGATGGGTGAGCGCGCTAAACGTAATGGCCTCTAGTTCTTCGCGATCGTAGCCGAGCATGGCGCAGAACGCTCCATTAGCTTGGATGAAGCGCCCATCGGGGGCCGTGAGCACCATGCCCGTAGCCACGTTTTCAAAAGCGCCGCGGAATTTTGCCTCGCTTGCCCAGAGCCTGAACGCCATTTTTATAGAGGCAAGCAGCACCGTCTCGCCTGAATTCTTGACGATGTAGCCGTACGAGCTAATGCCTTCGGTCTTTTCGACCACGTCAGGCTCGGTGTGCGACGAATGGAATACTATGGGCAGCTCACGTTGAGCTAAGATGAGGCGGGCCGCCTCGGTACCGTCCATGCCCCTGCCCAGATTGATATCCATGAGTATCAGGCCGATATCTGGATGCTCATTCGCCGCCGCTACGGCTTTTTCTCCGTTCGCGGCGACGATGACGGTAAAGCCGAATTTCTTCAGCGTCATGCTCACGCTCAGTGCTATAATGGCCTCGTCCTCGACGAGGAGTATGGTTTTAGAGCGTCCGCTCGCCATGGCTATCGTCCATGGCGCAAGTATAAATAAAGAGGTCAGCTAATGCCAGTTTTTATCCGGAATAATTGGATGCGAAGGTTAGCGGCGAGGGTTTTGGGCTTAAGGCGTTGGGCTGGTCAGGGCGCGCTGCCGCTCCTGCTTGCCTCTTGCGCTTGTATTGCCCTCATTGCCATGCCGCTAGCCGCGGCGGCGGAAGAACGGCCCCCCGCGCCCCGTATGGTTATGGTCGAGCCCGGTTCTTTTATGATGGGGGATGATAAAGGTTCTCCGGATCAGATTCCCGCCCATAAGGTGACGATAACGAGGACGCTGCTGGCGGCGGAACGCAAGGTAAGCGTAGCCGAGTACGCGGCTTTTTGCGCGGCGACTGGCCGCCCTACGCCGGCCTCACGCTGGGGGGACGACGGCGACTTGCCGGCCATAGGCGTCGATTGGCGCGATGCCCTGGCCTATTGCGACTGGCTCAGCGCCCAACATGGCCTTGAGCCCTGTTATGCGGGAGCCGGCAACGCTACCCTCTGCGACTTTGACGCAGGGGGGTACCGCCTGCCCACCGAGGCGGAATGGGAATGGGCGGCGCGGGGCGGCCGCCTGAGCAAAGGCTACGGCTACGCGGGCAGCGATGACCCGCTCGCGGTGGCCTGGTTCGATGAAAATTCGGGCGGCCGCATGCATCCCGCGGGCTCGTTGGCGCCGAATGAGCTTGGCCTCTATGACTTCTCGGGCAATCTCTACGAGTGGTGCTGGGATTACTATTCGAGGAACGCCTATGCGGAGGCGGCGGCCATGGACCCGGCAGGCCCCGCCATGGTGCCCAAAGCCACGCCGCGCGGCCCCGAGCGCGTGCGAAGGGCCGGCAGCTGGCGGGAAAACCGGGAATCGGTGCGCATTAGCTTCAGGGCCAGGGACAACGAAAACTACCCTGGCGATAACGGCTTTAGGCTGTTTAGGACGGTTCGCCCAGCCCAATGAGCGCCTTCAGGAAAAGGTGGTCAGAAGGCAGGCGCGAACGCTGCTCATAGTTGAGCGGTATGATGTCGGCTATGGTGCCGCCGCCGAGCACGGCAAGGTCGTTGGAGCAGAATATGTAATCAAGTTGATTGAAGCTGGGGCCGCCATTGAAGTAGAAGTGGGTGTAGCGGTTTTCGATGGGGGTGCCTAGCTCTTCAAGCACGTCGCGGAAGGGCAGGGCTAGGAAGGGGTCGAACTCGAACTGATGTTCGCCCCGTATGACGATGCCGTTGAAGTCGCCGAGCACGACGCATTTACTCCTGCTTACGAGCCTGCAAAGCTGACGCACTTCCTCCACCCGCCGTTCTATGCCCAGGTCGGGGCCGAGCGGCGACTTCAAATGCACGACGAAAAAGTCTAGGTCGGCGCCGTCCGCGCGGAGGCTCACCCTGAGCATATTGCGGGAGAAGTCTCCCCGCATATTCTTTGCCCGTACCCGCTCGAATCGGCCCTTCTTGACGAGGGCGCCCACGAATATGCCGCGCGTGCTGTTTTCCTCGTGCAGGAAGCACTCGTAGCGCTCGTCGAGGTAGTAGCGGTTGAAATTGGCTAGGGTTTCCATGCCGCCTACTTCGCAGAGCCCTACGAAATCGAAGTCTTCCTCGCGTATGGTTTTGGCTATGGCGGCTATCTTGGCACGGTCCTTATTCGGGTTGTATATGGAGGCGTTCATGGCCCCGTACTCGTCGTCCGACAGGGCGAAGAAGGCTTCGGCGGCATAGGGCCGATCGATGAGCAAGTAGAAGTTTTCCGCGTTGAAGGTGGCGATGGAGAGTGCGCTCATTAGTAGTTGGCCTCGTGCCCCAAAGCATCCGGCATGTATCCTCCAGGGACAGATAGTAGCGTCAAGGGATGGCCTTGGTCTATCGGAAGGCCCGCCGCGTACGCTTTGACAGCGCCGCCCTTATTCTATAGGATTATGGCTATGAGTATCCCCGCCAAAGCCACGAAGCGTCTCGCGCTCGCCGCCCTTCTCGTGTTCGCCAGCATAGCGGCGGCCGCCCAGCAGAAAACGCCGGTCGTGTCCACGCCCCTCAGCCAGGAGCTCGTGCGGCTCTTCCCGGAGATAGCCTTCGGCTATATCGACTTCTCCGGCAACGGGAAACCCGACCAGAGCTCGGACTTAAACGAGTACATACCCGATTCCCGGGTACGCGACGGGCAGCTGCAGGCGCAGGAAATCCTTGATTTTATCGTGGGCAATTGGCGCTTCATCAGCCTAGCCAAGCTGAACGCGGTGCGTTCCTCCCTTAAGGCTTCGCCGGGGGCCATAAGCGAGCTCATAGCCATAAACTACATGGGCGCTATGGACGAAGTGGTGCTTCTCCGCGAGGAAATGGGCGATGGACTGTATCTGACGCCTTCCGCGTATAAGGAAGCCATGGAGCGCATAGGCGGCCTCATAGCCGCCATGGCTGACGCCTACAAGAAAGAAGGGCAAAAAAGCGACGCCGATTTCGTGGCGGGCAGGGACGAGCTCTTCGCCCTCATAGAAAAAGGCTATCCCTTGCCCCTCGACCTTCCCGCCGAGGAGGCGGGCGTGCTGTCGACGACCATGGTCAGCGTTATCCTAAAAGAGCAGAAATCCAATCCCGCCCGCACGCGCACGGCCATACGGGTGCTCGGCCTCATCAAGTCCGAGGAAGCCGCCCCCTGGCTCCTTGAGCTTGCCGCGGGCGCTGACTACCCCGTGGAGGCCATGAAGGCGCTCGGGGATATAGGCTATAAGCCCGCCCTTCCGGCCATAGCCGCCCAGCTGCGCTCCTCCGAGTCCATAGAGCTGCGCAAGGCAGCGCTGCAGGCTACCGGCGCTATAGGCGGCGTGGAAGGCCTAGACGCCATACTGGATTTAGTAAAGCCCGCCGGCAGGGAGTCCCTGCCTCCCGCGCTCCTTGAGGCCGCCGCCCAGGCGCTCTCGGGCATAGCCCAAAAGGGCAATACCGACCCCAAGATCTTCGCCGCCCTTAAGGAACTCTCGGTTTACGAGCTGCCCGCCATACGGCGCATAGCGGCGACGGGCATGGGCGCCTTCGTGTCCGCGCAGGCGGCCGAGACGCTCATAGCCATGGTCGGGTCCGAGAAGGATCTATGGGTACGCAAGGCGGCGGTATCCGCCCTTAATCGCCAAAAAGGCGACCTTGCCATGCCCGCCTTGCTCAAGCTCCTGCGGGAGAAAAACCTGGATCCCGGCCTTAAGGCCCTTACCCTGAGCGCGGCCGGCGATAACAGCGCGGGCGCGCAGGCCCTTGCCCTCTTGGTGGAGGCTTTGGGCGACCAGGATGAGGCGGTCCGCCAAGCGGGGGCCTCATCGCTGCGCAAGCTCTTCCCCGCCAATCAGGCGCTCGTTACCAGCACGCTTACGCGCGCGCTCATCGCCAGCAACGACGAAGTATTCCTGTCCGCGGGCAGCTCGCTCCTGGCCGTGCTGGCCGACCCGGCGTCCGTGCCCAGCCTGATCACGCTCCTGGCCAAGCCCCAGCCCGAGGTGAAGCGGCTGGCGGCGTGGGCCCTGTCCCGCATACAGGCGCCGCCTAACGCCAAGGCGGTAGGCGAGCTGCAGAAGCTCGTCACCAATGAGAACGAGACCATAGCGGTGCGGGTAAACGCCGTACGCGCCATAGGCTCCATGGCGTATGACACGCCTCAGCTGGCCGTATGGCAAACCCTGGTCACTACCATACAGATGCGCGGGGACAAGTATACTATGCTCCGCTACTACGCGGTGCGCGCCCTCGGCGAGCTTGGCACGGCCAATGCGCAGGCGGAGCTTGCCCTGGCCAGGGTGGCCGTACGCGACACCGACCTAGAGCTGCGCAAGGAAGCGGCAAACGCCCTTAAGCGCCTGCCTGCCGTGAGCGCGGCTAGCCTGGACTCCCTGGCCTCGTCCTTCGTGGACGCCAAGGAGGACGAGCTGAAAGTGCGCATCATAGAGACCCTCGGCGACCTTGGCTCCGCCAAGGCGGCCGAGCTCGCCGCGGATTTCCTGCGGGGCGAGCTGAGCCTCTCCCTTAAGCGCAGGGTTATACAAGCCGTATCGCAGAATCCTGATGAGTTCTCCGCGGGCATCATACTCGACGCGGCCGCCGACCCTAAGGCGGCGGATTTCGTGGCCGTGATCCTGGAAGGCTACCCCGCGCGCACGATACGCTCCGTAGTGAGCCGACGCCTCCGCACCGAGACCGACGCCGGCATATTGTCCGTGCTCAATTCGCTGGACGCGGTGCTGGCCGACTAAGGCCAGCCCGCGCCTCGCGGACTTAGGGCGCCGCCTGGTCCACTAGGGCCTGAAGCTGGGTCCTGAAGTCGGAGAATTCTTTGCCCGCGGCCGCGGCGCTGTCCCTGACCGCCTGCGTCCGGGGCCCCGGCTTGTAGCCGATAACGGCCTCTACCTGAGCCTCGCTTAAGCCCCAGTCGTAGAGATCGCCGAAGGTGGTCTTGCCGACCACGGACCGGGTGCCGGCCGTACTCGTTCCCGTACCGGAACCGGTGCCGCTGGCCGTGCCCGTTCCGCTTCCCGCGGCGGCCGCTGCGCTAGCTGGCGCCGCCGCGCTAGGCTGGGCTGATGGGGCCACGGCGGCCGTAGCCGCCGCTGTCTGCGTCGCGGCAGCTTGCGTCGCTTGCGGAGCCACGGCGGCCGGGGCTACGCCGGGCTGCGCGGCGGCGGAGCCGGGCAGGGCGTAGCGCTTCAAGAGCTCAAGGTCCATGCCTGGCCTCGTAGCCAGATAGGATAGGGCCGCGTCGGGCAGGATACTGCCTTCCTCAGCTTCGAGGGGCAGCCCCGTATAGAGGGACACGAAGAGCCGTACCGCGCCGGTGCCTATCTCATAGCCTTCGGGCAGTATGGACAGGTAGATTTCTTCAAGCTCGCTTACCCGAGCGTCGAGGGCAAGCGCGTGGCCGGGCAGGGAGAAGGCAGCGGCCGATTCGGCCGCCGGCACGCCAAAGGCTTTCTCTATATCGAGCCAGGTATAGGAGCCCCGTATATCCGCGGGGTTGGGCAGGCCCGCGAGCTCGCCGGTCTTGAATTTTACCGGCTCCTTGCTCGACGTGGTCTCGTAGTAGCCTACGGCCTTGGCTATGCCTATGCCGCCGAATATGCCGGCGATGACGATGAGCCCCAAGGGCAGGGTCTTTACGCGTATCATGACGCTTCCTCCAGCTTCTGGGCCTTGCCGGCGGCGAACTCCACCGTGGCCGCGACGGGGCAGGCGGCCTCGCTCGTGCACTTAAGGCAGCTTATGCACTGATGGTCGCGCACGGTGAGGCTCGTCGACACCTCTATATTCATGGGGCAAGCCCGGTCGCAGGCCTTGCAGTCTATGCAGCTGCTTGCCTTGCGCTTTATGCCGAATACGCGGAACAGGTTGAATATGCCCTGGAAAGCGCCGTAGGGGCAGGCGTATTTGCAGAAGGGACGTTCCACGAAGAGCGATAAGAGGAGGGTGGCTATGAGTATGGCCGCGCCCGCGAGCGCTACCTCCCCGGTCCAGAAGTTGAACAGCGCGTAGTAGGGGTCGTAGTCCTGGAAGATGAGGGTGCCGCTCACGATGGTCATGTAGGACACCCAGGCAAGCACGATGTAGCGAAGGTAGCGCAGGGCTTTATCAAGCTTAGCGGGAACGAAGCCGTTGTAGCGCTTCTTGAAGATCTTCCTGCCCAGCGAGCCCAGCCATTCCTGCACGCTGCCCAAGGGGCATACCCAGCCGCATATGACGGGCCCGAAGAGCACGCTTAAGGCCAGCGCTATGACGGCCAGGGCGACCGAGGATTCATGGATCTTCTTGACGAGGGTTCCGGCCGTGGCCAGCTGCCAGAAGGACACCACGCCGCCAAAGGGGCATATGGCGTGGAGCGAAGCGCCTTCTACGAAGGAGAAGAGCTCTATGCCTCGCTCGCTGAGCACCTCGTTGGTGGCTATGAGAGCCACGAGGAGAAAAAAGAAGATCTGTATGCCTCGGCGCAGCCAGGGCGTAGCCTTGCTAGGCTTCATCCTTTTGGTAGCTATGGTCATGGGTCCTCCCTGAGATTATCGCGATGTCTTTATTCTAGTACTTGGCGAGCTGGGTTTGAAAGGCTCGCAGATGATTTTCGCTGGCGCGCATAAGGTTCTCAAACAGTGCCTTTACGCTCGCGTTTTGGCTCTTAGCCACTTCGGGCTGGGCAAGGAAAGCCTGATACATGGCTATGTTGGCGATTTCGGCGTTTACGCCCGCCTGCGCCGCGGCCTTTAGGTCGGCCGGTATCACGATATGACCGGCTGAACCGTCGGCGGGGAAAGGCATGCCACGACTCTGATATTCGGCGCGAAGCCAGGACAGGTGCTGTTCCTCGGCGGCCATGATGTTCGAATAGGGGCGCATCGTACCGAATTTC
>JBFZES010000187.1:0-6917 GCA_041306725.1 Spirochaetaceae bacterium
GCATCCCTATGGGGACGAGGCCCAAGTGCTTGGCTGGCTTTTCCTGCGAGGCGTGGAAATCGAGGCAAAGCGCCTTGGCGTGAAGCTTACGCGCCGGCCGCATGCGCTGTTCGTCCATGGCTATGAAGTGCCCCGCTGGAGCGGCCCTCTCGTGCACTGGATGTTGCCGCGCGCGGGCGCTATGCCCGTGCACCACGCGAAAATGGATAGGGACGGCATGGCGCGCATACGCGGGGCGATAGAGGACGGCGAGTATCCTCTGGCCCTCGCGCCTGAAGGGCAGGTAAGCTACGCGAGCGACTGGCTGCCCCGCCTGGAACAGGGCACGATGCGGATAGGGCTTGCCGCGGCGGACGATCTCGCGCGGAAGGATCGCGAAGAGCCCGTATTGGTCCTGCCCCTTTCCGTGCACCGGCGCTACACGGCGCGCTCGGAGAGTAGCTTTAATAGGCTGCTGTCCGAGCTCGAGCGCGCCCTTGGCCTTCCGCGCGGTTCAGCCAAAGGCTCCGCCAGGGAACGCCTGGGCAAGGCGCGAGACGAGCTTATAGCCCGCGCCGAGCGCTTCTATGGCTTAGCTTACGAGCCCCTTGGCCTGCTTGAAGAGCGCCTTGCCGCCGTGGTGCTGGCAGCGGTGGAAAGCGGCGAGCGCCTGCTTGGAATACGGCATAAGCCTCTGGCCCTTATCGACCGCGTATACGGCATACGCCAAAAGGGCTGGGATCTCATTTACCTATCCGGCGACCCTCGGGCCTTGCCCCCCTTGGACCGCGCGCTCGCCGACCGCAGGGCAGCGGAGGCCTGGTATGCCATGAGGCACATGGAGCTGGCCGATTTTGCCTGGTATTTCCGCACGGAGCTGCCCCCTGCGGCTAGCCTTAGCGATGGCGATGGCGATGGTGCCTTAAGCGCCGAGCTGGTAGAATACGCGCAGAATCTATGGGACTTGGCTAATAGGCTCATGGGCGGGGCCATATCCGGACGCAAGAACGTTCGGCCGCACGAGAGCGTCATTATCGCGGCCGAGCCCATAAACCTAAGCGCAAGGCTGGCGGACTACCATAGCGACCGCAGGCTCTGCGCCGAACGGGCTACGGCCGATTTATCCGCGGCGTACAATGGCTGCATAGAGGAGTTCAAACATGGATAACGCGACAGCCGCGGTAGGCGCGGGCTCAGGCAAGCTGGCGGTACGCACAAAGCTCGGCTTCGGCGTGGCGGACCTGGGGGGCAACCTCTTCTTCACGGCCATGGGCTTCTGGTCTATGAATTACCTTACGGATACCGTAGGCATACCCGCCGCGCTGGCCGGCATGGCGGTAATGGTGGCCAAGATATGGGATGCCGTTACCGACCCGATGATGGGCTATATATCGGACCGTACGCGCTCGCGTATGGGCAGGCGCAGACCCTATATGATATTCGGGGCGCTGCCCCTGCTCCTAAGCTCCTGGCTATTCTTTACCGCGCCGTCTTTACAGGGGCCGGCGGCCCTTACCGCCTGGGCCATAGCCACGCTCTGCCTCCTCAATACCGCCTATACGGTCGTTAACATACCCTATGGATCGCTTACCCCCGAGCTTACCAAAGACTACCACGAGCGCACGAGCCTTAACGGCTACCGTTTCGGCTTCGCGGTCATAGGCACTATACTCGGCGCTGCTATCGTGTTGCCCCTCGTGGGCATATTCGACGATAAAAAGACCGGCTTCTCCGCCGTAGGCCTGCTCTTCGGCGCGGTCATGGCCATAACGGCGCTTATCACCGGCTTTTCGGTGCGCGAGCGCCCCCATGACGGGGACCGGCCCCAGGGCTTTTTCAAGACCTACGCGGTCGTGTTCAAGAACAAGGCATACCTCGTCATCCTTTTCACCTATATGCTCAACCTCGCGGCTATTAATTTCCTTTCCGGCATACTCGTGTACTATATGAAGTACGTGTACGATAACGAGGGCCTCACGACCATGGCCATGGTGCTCTTGCTCGTCATAGCCATGGCCTTCATCCCTATAAGCGTGCTCGTGTCCAAGCGCATAGGGAAGAAGCGTACCTACCAGATATGCTTCACGCTGATGGCCCTTGCGGGCATGGGCATATTCTTCTTCGGCCATACCGTAGGCCCGGCCTTTACCCTGGCCATGATGTCCATAGCCGGCGTGGGCCTTGGCTTCGGCTATGTGCCGCCCTTCGCCATGATGCCCGATACCATAGAAGCCGAGGCCCAGAAGACAGGGCGTCGCCGCGAAGGCGCGTACTATGGCATATGGACCTTCATAGCCAAGCTCGGCCAATCCCTGGCTACGGCCGCGATGGGCTTTATCCTTGCCTTTGCCAAATACGTGCCCGACCTTCCCCAGGGACCCGAGGCGATTTTCGCCATACGCCTGCTCGTGGGGCCCATACCCGCGGTTATCATGCTTGGCGCCCTTATCCTGGTCGAGTTTTATCCTATAGACGAGAAAGCCTATGCCGCCATCATGGCGGATGGCGCCGCGCGGGAGGCGGCTAAGGCCCTAGCCGATAAAGCGGCGGAAAAGCCGCGCGCGTGAGCGCTGAATCGGGCCTTGCGGCCCTCTTGTTCGTAGAATTAACCGGCTTCAACGAGGCCTTTGAGCGTGACGAGCGCGCGGCTCTGGTACTCCTGAGCGGCTACCGCGACTACGCCGACCCCATCATAGCCGAGCATGCCGGCGAAATCGTCGACATTACGGGATCGGAACTGCTGGTAAGCTTCGGTAGCGCGGTGGCGGCCACGCAATGCGCCTTGCACCTGGCACTCGGCCTCCGCGGCCTGCTCGCCTCCGCGGGGGCGGCAGGCATGAAGGCGCGTATGGGCCTCCATATGGGGGAAATCTGGCGACAGGGCGGCAAGGCCTTTGGGAACGGCGTCAATATCGCCGCCCGCGCCATGCAGGCCGCGCCCCCGGGCTCGCTCTACCTGTCCGAGGATTGCTATCGGCAGGTGGAAACGAAGCTGGACCTCCGCGCGCGCGAGGCTCCCGCCCTGGAATTGAAGAATATTAGCCGCCGCCTTGCCCTGTACGAGCTGGACTGGGGCGAGGGCTTTGCGCCGGCTCCCAAGCAGGCAAGCGCTGCCGTTGCGGCCGAGACGGCCGATCCAGCCTCGGCGGCGCGCGAGGATGCGGCCGAGCGGAGGGCCAGGCTTTCATTGGCGATCAAAGAGGCCGTCCGAGAAGCGCTCGCGCGCCATGTCGACATTCACATCAATACGACGCCCTTGGGACCTGAAGCGCCCCGCGGTGCCGCGCAAGACTCGGCGCCCGAGGCCCCGGGCTTGCCGCCAAAAGCGCCGCGGCCGCGTAAATTCGGCCTGACGCTGAGCATAGAGCCGTCGACTCATGAAGCCGAGCCACGCGCGCCGGAAAAGCATGAACAGGTGGTACTGCTGGAGCAGCCGGAACGGCATAAGAAGCCGGAATCGGCGGCCGCGGCGATGACGAGCGCCATGGCGCTTGAGTCGCGCCGCGAAAAAGCCGCCGCTCAGGTAGCCGCTTCGGTTAAAACCCTGGGCTTTAACGGCATACTAGGCGGTATCCTCGCGTACGCCTATACCCGCAGCGACGGCGCATGGTACCTAATCGGCGCCGCCCTGCTCGGCCTTCTGCCCTGCCTCTCGGCGCTCCGTAAGCTCTTCAGGGCAGGCGCGGAGCTTAAGCGCATAGAAAGGCTCGAGCGCCGGAACCCGTAGGCTCAGGCGCCCATACAACGGTCAGACGACCGACGATGCCAGCCCCTTGGATACCGGCCCTTACGATACGCCGACAGCCGCGCGCGCGACCGGAGAAAACGCTAGGGCCGTCCCTCGAGCCTTCGCTCGATGAGCGCGCCAAGGGCCAGCAATTCTTCGTCTTCATTGAATGATCCCGCGAGCTGCAGGCCCAGGGGCATGCCTCCGGCGGAACGGCCCATCGGCAGGGTAAGGGTAGGAAGGCCCGCATGGGTCCAGGGCAGGTTCATGACCGGGTTGCCGGTAGCCTCAAGGCCCAGCGGCGCGGCCCCGGGCGCCGACGGAGATAGCCAGAATCGGGCGCCTGTGGCGGCTATTGTCGCCTCCAAGATGGCGCGCAATTCTTCGCGTCCGCGCTTATCGCGCGCGAGTTCCTCGTCGCCTATGGCCTGCCCGGTACGTATAAGCTCGGCGCTGGCCTTGGCGTACAGCCCTTCATGGGCGGCGAACCAGGGCGTATGCACGCGGGCCATATCGGCGGCGCATATGCGCCGGTGGCGCGCGTTTATGTCGGCTATGTCATCCATGGCGCGGAGCCTAATGACGGTAAAGCCCAGGGCGCCTAGGGACTCGAGCTGGCGCTCGAAGCCGGCCAAGCCTTCCGGGTCCGCTTGGAGGAGGTAGGGCCCCTCGGGCACCGCGAGCACGGGCGGATCCGCGGCGAACGCGGCGAGCGCGCGGCCATGCCGCTCCGCGTCCCAATCGCCGGCCACGACGGAGGCGGCTAGGGCCAGGCCTGCGGCGTCAGGGGCAAAGAGGCCGGCGTGGTCCACCGATGGGCTGAAGGGCACGATGCCTTCGCGGCTTAAGCGCCCGTAGCGCGGCTTCCAGCCCGCTACCCCGCAGAAGGCGGCGGGCCGGGCTATGGAGCCTATGGTCTGGGTACCCGTGGCTATGGAACAGAAGCCAGCCGCTATGGACGCGGCCGAACCGGAGCTTGAGCCGCCCGGCGTGCGCTTGGCATCCCAGGGGTTCCTGGTTGGCCCCGGCGCGAAGTAAGCGAATTCCGTGGTAACGGTCTTGCCTAACACCAGGGCTCCCGCCCTGCGCAGGGCGGCCACCACGGGCCCTTCCGGCATGGCGAAGAGCTGAGGCGGCAGCCGGGAGCCGGCGCGGGTATCGAAGCCATCGGCGGCGTATATGTCCTTGACGCCTAGGAGGACGCCGAAGAGCGGGGGCCGCCCTTCGGGCAGGGGGTAACGGGCCGCGAGGGCGGCGGCTTCCGCCCGCAGACGCTCGCGCCTTCCTGGCTCGGGCAGGAGCGCCTGTATATAGGGCTCCTGTTCGTCCACGCGGTCGAGCGCGGCCTCCAGGTAATCCCCTAGGTCCAAAGCGCCTTCCCGCAGGGCCTTTGCCAGGGGGGCCAGGGCGCGGGGGGCCACGGCGGGCGACGCGCCCGAAGGCCGCGACGCGCCCATTATATGGCTCCGCTGCCGCGCAGCCTCGCTATCGCCTCGTCGTCGAGCCCGAGCAGGGACTTGAGTATGCTTTCGGTATGCTCGCCCAGCGCGGGCGCGGGCGGGCGCGTGGCGCTTTCCTCTATGCTTTCCATCTTTATGGGATTGCCCGGTATGGTGATCGTGCCCGCCGCCTTGTCTTCCACCGTGACGAACATGTTGCGCGCGGCGAGCTGGCGGTCCTGCATGACCTTGTCTATCGAGTTCACCGGAGCGGCGGGAACGCCGGCCTTCTCGAGCAGGGCCAGCCATTCGCCGGCCGGCTTCTTGTCGAAGAGGCGCTCAAGCTCGGGTATGAGCTCGACGTAGTGCTTGGTACGGTCGCCGTTCGTGGCGAAGCGGGCGTCGGCAAAGAGGTCGGGGCGCTCCACGGCCGCGCAGAAGGTCTTCCACAGCGCGTCGTTGCCCACGGCGACCACGAACCAGGCGTCGCTGGCGCGGAAAGCCTGGAAGGGCGTTATGGTGGGATGCCGCGTGCCCAGGGCTCCCGGCGACTTGCCGTCCACCTGGTAGCGCACGAGCGCGTTCTCCAGTATGGCCAGCTGGCAGTCGAGCATGGCCACGTCCACCTTCTGGCCCAGCCCGGTATGCTCGCGGTGGTAGAGCGCGCTTACCACGCCGGTGGCGCCGAACACGGCAGCCGTTATATCGCCCATGGACAGCCCCACGCGGGTGGGCGGCGAATCCGGCCAGCCGGTTATGCTCATGACGCCGCCCATGGCCTGCACCAGTATATCGTAGGCGGGGCGGGTGGAGTCCGGCCCCGTATGGCCGAAGCCCGATACCGCCGCGTATATCAGCCGCGGATTGGCCTTCTTGAGCGTGTCCCAGCCCAACCCGAGCTTTTCCATGGTGCCGGGGCGGAAATTCTCCACGATCACGTCGCAGGATTTGGCCAGCTCCAGCAGGAGGGCCTTGCCGCCCTCGTTCTTCAGGTCTATGGCTATGCTTTCCTTGCCCCGGTTCACGTTGAGGAAATAGAGGCTTTGCCCGTTCTTGAAGGGGCCGAAGGCGCGCGAGTCGTCGCCTGAGCCCGGCACTTCCACCTTGATGATCTGGGCGCCCAGGTCTGACAGCATCATGGTGCAAAACGGGCCGGCGAGCACCCGGGTAAGGTCAAGGACGCGCACGCCCTCAAGCGGCTTGGACATAGGGATACTCCTCGTATAGTGCCGTATATACAGCTAGCGCGGAAGCCCTGCGCCGCCGGGGCCCTGCCCGGCTTTTTCGCCCTGCCTCCGCGCCTTTTCTTACTTCTTCTTCGCTTCCTCGTGCAGCCAGGCGGCTTTGGCGCCGGCTATATCGCCGAACTTGGTAAGCTCGCACTTGGCCTTCTTGGCCATCAGCTTTTCGTAACGGTCGTCCTCTACCATGGCCACGATGCGGGCTATGCTCGACTCGCCGTCCACGAAGCGCCAGGGGAAGCAGCCTATAGTAGCCCGCTGGTTTAAGAGCAGGTCTATGTCGCCGCCCACGCACTCCGCGTGGATAATGTGCTCGCTGAACATCTCTATGTGCATGAGCTGGTACTTGTCTTCGCTGAAGATTTCGTCAAGGCTCTTGCCGTACTTCGTTTTAAAGTGCCGGTCGCACTCGGCCGCCTGCTTGGGCATCCAATCGCGTATCTTGGTGTTCATGGGGTGGTCGGCGCTGCCGCAGTCCACGCCTATCCAGCGCAGCTTCTTCTTCTTGGCCCATACGGAGAATTCGCGGTC
>JBFZES010000188.1:0-5693 GCA_041306725.1 Spirochaetaceae bacterium
GCTCAGAAGCGCTGGCCTACTATCCTAAAGTTAAGCCCTGCGCCTTAGGCGCGGGCCGCATAGTCGAAGGCGTAGGCGCTTTGCCGCCAGTCGCGCGCTATATCATCAAAACGGCTCACGGCCACGGCGCCGTCCTCATAGAGCCGGTCGGAGCCGGCCGAGCGCGGCCCCCACAAAGTGGCTTTAGCCACGAACAGGACGCGGCCCTCTTCCAGGGCGAAATCGGCGCTTATTAAGGCGCCCGAGCCCGCGGGCGCCTCGACGACCACGGTGGAGCGGCACAGGCCCGCGATTATGCGGTTCCGCTCGGGAAAGGTCCAGCGCGAGGGCGGCGTGCCCGGCGGGTACTCGGAGATTAGGCCGCCGCCGGCCGCTATCATGCGCGCGGCCAAGTCCTTGTTGGACGGCGGGTATACGCTATCCACGCCGCGGCCGAGCACCGCGAAGGTGCTCCCGCCGCCGGACAAGGACCCTCGATGGGCGGCGGAGTCTATGCCCCGGGCAAGGCCAGACACCAGCGCCACGCCGGCCTTAGCCGCCCCGGCGGCTATGAGCGCGGCGGCTTCCAAGCCCCTGCCGCTCGGGTAACGGGTACCCACGACCGCCAGGGCGGGAGCGTCCTGATCGGGCAGCCTGCCCCGCACATAGAGCATGAAGGGGGGCCTGGCGGTCTCCCTCAGGAGCACGGGATAGCCCGGATCGAAGAACGAATAGGCCCGCGTCCCGGTAGAGGCCATCCATGCCTCGTCGCGCAGAGCCTCGTCCTCAAGGCGCCGAGGCTCCCAGTTCGCGTCCCGGTGCCGCCTGCCGCAGAGGCATTCAAGGTCTGCCAGGGTCAGTTCGCAGAGCTCCGCCTCCACCGCGTCGGCTATGAGTATGCGCTCCCTAGCCGATAGGAACGGGGAGCGGGCCAAGGCAAGGAGCTTAAGGGCAGGCCGATCAGGAGCCATAGAGCTCGTCCAATATCTGCTTCTTGTTATCCGAAGCCTGCTTTTTCTTCTCTTCCACGGTCGTAAAGCGCAGTGCGTTGTCGTACGCCTCCACCGCCTCTTCCAGCCTGCCCGCCCCGTAGAGCGAGCGGCCGAGCAGCAGGAAGCCGTCCGCGTCGCGGGTAGATATAGCCAGGAAACGCTGAACCATGGCGACGGCCGCCTCGTAATCCTCAAGCTCGAAGGAATACAGCACCGCCAGCGCGTAGAGCGAACGGGTATTACGCGGATTGAGGTCGATTGATTCCAGGTATGCGCCTTCCGCGGCCCGGAGCCAAGCCTCGCGGCTCGCCGCGCCGCCGCCGAGTTCGGCGCTCGCGCCGCGCGAAAGGAAGGAAGCGGAGAGCCCGGCCACGTAGTAGAGGCCCGAATTATCGGGATAGTAGCGCAGGGCCTTCAAGGCCGCGTCGTAGGCGTCGCCGAAGAGGCCCTGCTCCATGAGCCTCACGGCCAGGAGCCGCCAATAGCCTGCCTGGCTTTCCATGGCGCTTACGGTGCGTTCGACTTCCTCCCGGTATTGGCTTATAGCGGCCTTGAGCTCCTCCACGCTGGAGGGAGGGGCGTTCTTCATGGAACGGGATTCCAAGTCGAACATGCGTTCAAGGAAATTCTTGTCTTCGTCGCTGGAGCAGGAAGCCAGGCTAAGCCCCGCGAGCGCAGCGAGCGCCAGGCTTAAGGCCATAACCATGCGGGAGCGATTTTTCATAGCGAACCTCCGTTTATACGTACGCCCGAGTCAGCGGCCGCGCTTGCGAGCGCGGGCAGGGCATCGTACTCGTCCTCATCGCCTTCCGCCAGGCGGCGGGGAAAGAATTCCGCGTGGGTCCTCGCCAGCGCCAGGGCGTCTACGTGGGTATATATTTGCGTGGTGGCTATATCGGCGTGGCCTAAGAGCTCCTGCACGGTACGCAAATCGGCTCCGCCTGCGAGCAGGTGCGTGGCAAAGGAGTGCCGCAGGGTATGCGGCTTTCCCGCTACGCCGCTGGCTAAACGCAGCTCGTCGAAGCGCTTCCATACGCCCTTCCGCGATATGCCCTTGCCCGATCGGTTAAGGAATACCCGGTCATTGCGCGGGCCCTTCTCTAAAAGGGGCCTGGCTTCCTCTAGGTAACGCTTGAGCCAGGCGTACGCGGTCTCGCCGAAGGGAATGATGCGCTCTTTGCGCCGCTTGCCCATGACCCGTATGATGCGCTCCTTTAGGTAGAGCATGTCGAAGCTGAGCGTGGCGGCTTCCGTAATACGCAGTCCGCAGGAATAGATAAGCTCGAAGAGGGCGCGGTCGCGTAGGCCCCCGGGCGTGGATATGTCTATGGCGTCGAGCATGAGGTTCACTTCCTCGGGCTTGAACACGTCGGGCAGCGAGCGCTCCTGTCGGGGGGACTCGAGGAGCTCGGTGGGGTCGTCGCTGCGCAGGCCCTGCAGCCTAAGGAATTTAAAGAAGCCGCGCAAGCCGGACACGATGCGCGCCAGGGTACGGGCGGATATGCCGCCCACGCGCCGCGCCACCAGGTACTCAAGCAGCTGCGCGCTGGAAAGGGCGTCAAAGCCAAGCCGCCGTTCTAGGAGCCAAGCCTCGAGGGCGCGGAGCTCCCGTATATAGGCGTCAAGGGTGAGGGGCGAACGACGGCGCGCGGCGAGGAGCCATGCGCCATACTTGTCGATAATATCCCGGCCGGCCACGGCCTTAGGCCTCGCTCCCCTGCCCCACGGGCCTGCGCTCGCGCAGCACGGTGGGTATGTCCAACTCGTCGCCGTCATTCCGAGCCATGAGGTAGCTCTTGCCGCGCGGCTCGACTATGGTGCGCCATTCGTCGCTCGATATGAAATCGTCCAGCTCCTTCGAGCTGTCCTTGCGCGGCGCTGCTCCGGCGAGGCTCGGCCGTATGGAGCGCGAAAAATCGGTGGCTATGACCGTCACGCTTACCTCGTCGCCGGCGTCGGGATTCTCTACCAGCCCGGAAATGACCATGGCCTCGGGGTCGGCGTTGGCCGTCACGATGGAAATGATCTCCTCGAATTCGGAGAGCGTGAAGTTATCGCCGCCCGTTACGTTTACCAGGATGTTCTTGGCGCCGTCTATGCGCGCGTCCTCGAGGAGGGGATTGGACACGGCCTTCTCGGCCGCCTCTACCGCTCGATTGTCGCCGCTTGCCCTGCCCACGCCCATGATGGCGTCGCCCTTGCCGCGCATGACCGTGCTCACGTCGGCGAAGTCTATGTTGATCTCGCCGGGTATGGTAATGAGGTCGGATATGCCCTGAACGCCCTGGCGCAGCACGTCGTCGGCGAGCACGAAGGCTTCGCGTATAGGCGTGCGCTTTTCCACGATCTTCATAAGGTGCTGATTGGGTATGACGATGAGGGTATCCACCGCCTGCCTGAGCTTCTCTATGCCCTCTTCGGCAAGGCGCATCTTTACCTTGCCCTCGAAGGCGAAGGGCTTCGTGACGACGGCCACCGTAAGCGCGCCGAGCTCTTTGGCCACCTGCGCTATGATAGGCGCGGAACCGGTGCCGGTGCCGCCGCCCATGCCAGCGGTGATGAATACCATGTCCGCGCCGCGCAGGGCGTCCGCTATGGTCTCGCGGTCCTCGAGCGCCGACTTCTCGCCTATATCGGGATTGCCGCCGGCGCCTAGCCCGTGGGTAACCTTGGCGCCGAGCCCCAGCTTTACCGCGGCTTTGGAACGGTCCAAGGCCTGCAAGTCGGTGTTGGCTATAATGAACTCCACGTTCCTAAGGCCCTCGAGTATCATCCTGTTGACGGCGTTCGAGCCGCCGCCGCCCGCGCCTATCACCTTGATGACCGTGGCGCTGCCCGCCGCCGCGCTGTCGCGGAAAAACTCCGCCTGTTCCGCTTGCCGCTCCGTACGCTTATACGCGTCGTTGTCGTCTACCAATCGTAACGTCATCGTGCCCTCCCCCATGGCGTTCATTCTTAGCTAGCCCGGGCGCGGCGTGTCAGCGCCGCCCCCGGCCTTTTATCGTTATAAGGCCTCCGCCCGCTTTAAAAAGGCCATAGGGCCCTTTCAGCGCGCTACCGTAATTCCCGATACAAACCCCGCTCT
Organism: Spirochaetaceae bacterium; assembly: GCA_041306725.1. Taxonomy (GTDB): domain Bacteria; phylum Spirochaetota; class Spirochaetia; order Treponematales; family UBA12059; genus UBA5200. The sequence continues at coordinate 4,057 of JBFZES010000188.1, forward strand.
CCTTAAAAAAACTCCTTAAGCCAACCGCGCAGCTTTTCTGCTAAGCCTTCCGACCTGGGCTTGGCGCTTTCATTGCCCCGGGCGCGGGCTTCCGCGGGCGGCGGGCCCATGCGCTCCGCGCCCAGCTGCACGAGCCCCACGGCGGTGGAATAAAGCGGATTCCGGTATTCCTCCACCATGCCGCCCATCACGGAGGGCGAGCCCACCCGCACGGGCAGGCCGAACACGTCATAGGCCAGGTCCGCCGCGCCGGGCATAAGGGCGCCGCCGCCGGTAAGCACCACGCCGCCTTTTATGAGGCGCCAGTGGCCCATCTGCTCCACGCGCTCGCGCACGAGGCGGTATATCTCCTCCATGCGCGGCTGTATGACGCCCGCCACCCTGGCGCGGGGCAGCTCCTGGGGCGAACGACCGCCCACGCCGGGTATGATCACGTAATCGTCGTGTTCCACCTGAGGCAGGTAGCAGCAGCCCGAATCGCGCTTAATGCGTTCGGCCGCGTCCATGGGTATATTGAGTATGATGGACAGGTCGTTGGTTACCTGAGCGCCGCCCACGCCTACGCTGGCGCTGAAATACGGCGCGCCGTCGGAGTATACCAGCACGTCCGTGGTGCCCCCGCCCAAGTCGACGAGCAGGCAGCCCAGCTCCTTTTCGTCGGGGCTCAGCACCGCGCGGGACGAGGCTAGGCTCTGCAGTATGAGGCCGGTAGCCTTGAAGCCCGAGCGGTTCACGCAGCGCACGAGGTTCTGCGCGCTCGTCACCGAGCCGGTTATGATATGCACCTCGGCCTCGAGCCGCACGCCTATCATGTCCAAGGGATTTCGTATGCCCTTCTGGTCGTCCACGATAAAGGTCTGCGGTATTACATGGAGCACTTCGCGGTCCATGGGTATGACCACGGCGCGCGCCGCCTCTATGACGCGATCCACGTCGTCCTGGCATATCTCGCGGCCCTTGCCGGTTACCGCCACGACGCCCCGGGAGTTGATGCCTTCCACGTTCGCGCCCGCTACGCCCACGAAGCATTCTTTTACTTCGCGGCCCGACATGAGCTCGGCAGCCTCCACGGCCTTGGTTATCGACAGGAGGGTGGCCTCTATATTGACCACGACGCCCTTGCGGAGGCCGGTGCTCGGAGCCTGGCCCACGCCGGTTATCTCGAGGATGCCGTTTTCATTGTACTCGCCGATGACGGCGCAGGTCTTTGACGTGCCTATGTCAAGACCGACTATCAGATGGTCACCCAGATACGGCCTCCTTCAGTGTGTATACGTAGGTATCCGAGCGAAAATCCAATTCAAGCACGGTAGGCGCGAGGCCGCGGGCGTATATGACGTCCAGCACGAGCATCATGGATTTAAGGAGTTCGGCGTTCAGGACGGGCTTGATGCGCACGGGCATGCGATAGTTGGCCGGATAGAGCAGCGCCTCGGGCAGGGAGCCTTCCTTGGCCACCATGCGTATCTCAGAAACGGCGCTTAAGAGGCCGGGGTCGCTGACGCTCAGCTCCGCCATCGATGCCAGGAGCTGCGTGAAGGGAGCGCCCAAGCGCATGCCGTAACGGAGGCCCCGTATCTCCACCCCCGATATGACGGGCAATTCGCTAGAGCCGGCTAGTTCGCCCGCGGGCGCGA
>JBFZES010000189.1:0-4237 GCA_041306725.1 Spirochaetaceae bacterium
CGCGCCATAGCCGCGGAGGAACTTTCGCGCGCCACCCCACGCGCCTTCTGGCCCAACCGAATGCTCTGCAAAAGCCTGGACGAACTCTCGGAGGCTAACGGCTTCCACCTCCTGGTGGACGGCCGACACCTCAACAGCCATGCCGCCATCATCGTGGCCGACCTCGTGGAGCGCTTCATACAGGACGGGCGCAAGGCGGCGCGAGCCCGGGAGCGGGCCGGAGAAAGCGGCTAGGCTCCGCTCCCCATCTCGCGCCTATCCCCGCCGACGCCCAATATCTCTACGATCCAAGCTCCGCCGACGCCCAAGACTCTTACGATCCACGACCCGCCGAAGCCCGCGTGCTCTATGACCAAAGAATCCCTGAGCACGGGAACCCCTCGGCATATTAGTTGACCGGCAAACTAATTCTCGTTATACTGGAGCCCGAAAAGGAGGAACCCCATGAAGTTGCACGAATTCGGCGCCCTCATCAGGGGGATTACCCAGAGCGTGAACGTGTTCATAGGAAGCCAGGTAGAACCCTACGGCATAGGCCAGGGCCAGTACGAGTACTTCATGCACATCGCCATGTATCCCGGCGTTAACCAACTGGAGCTTGCCAGGCTCAAGAACGTCGGCAAGGCCAGCGTTACCAAGGCGCTTAAGATCCTTGAGGATGACGGCTTCATTATCCGCGAGGCCGACCCCGGCGACCGCCGCAACGCGCTCTGCGGGCTTAGTCCGGCGGGGCGGCGAATAGTACAAAAACTCCTCGCCGTAAAAGCCGGCGCGGAGCATGAGCTTTTCGAAGGATTTTCGGAGGGCGATAAGGAGGCGTTATTCGCGTTGCTTACCCGGTTGTACGCCAATGCCAGGACCCTGGCATCCCGCCCACGGGCGGGCGGAGCGGGAGAAGCGCGATGAAAATCCCGATGCCGAGGGAGACGAAGTACCTGCGCCCCGTGGATCGGGTACGCTATGGGAAGCCCGAGCACAAGGAAGGGCTCAGCGTTCCGGGAATTACCCAGGCCTACGGCAGCCTGTCCTCAAAGCTGAAAAGCCTGCCCTTCTACCTGAACGCAATCGTAGCCACATTACGGGAACTGGCTAAGTCCGTACGCTCCAACGCGTCCAACCCCTATTCGGGCGCTACCGTCGTCGCGCCGGAAACGCTGGAAGAGCTGGCCGCCTATGCCCGATCCCTCGGCGTATCCGGCATCGGCTACGCGCCGGTCAAGGATACCCATCTTTTCCGGGAATCCATCGTTTTATTTAAGCACGCCATAGTATTCTCCATGGAGATGAAAAAGTCCGAGATCGAAAAAGCCCCTTCGATCCGAACGATACGGGAAATATTCAGGACCTACCATGAGCTTGGAAGGGCGGTAAACCTGATCTCCGAGTTCCTGCGCGGCAAGGGCTACAACGCCCAGCCCATAGCCGCCATCAGCAACAACATCAACCTTACGCTCTTGGCCAGGGACTCGGGACTTGGGGAATTCGGCAAGCACGGGCTCCTCATCACCAAGGCCCACGGCCCCAGCGTACGCCTTGCCGCCATACTCACCGACATCGAGAACCTTCCCCAGGCTCAAGAGCCGGGAATGGGCTGGATCAGGAGCTTCTGCGATTCCTGCAATGCCTGCGTGCGGGCCTGCCCCGCCCAGGCCATCTATTCGACTCCGGTTAAGCTGGACGATGGCAGCGAACGGCACATAGACTATAAGCGTTGCGCCATGCCTTTTTCCAAACAGAACGGCTGCACCGTATGCATAAAGGAATGCGCGTTCTTCAAGGGCGGATATGAAAGGCTGGAGCGAGCGGCGGCCGCGAGGGCGAACGCCCCACGGCTTGATACCTAGCCTAAGCCGCCGGGAGTATGGGCCCGGGGCGCCGCGAGCGGGCCGCGCTTTACTTCTCGAACTCAATAACGAGCCTGGTGCCGACGTTCCGCTCTATGCGTATTGAGCCATGCAGTTGCAGGGCTAGGGAATGCACGAGCTGAAGGCCAAAGCCCGTCGAATTCTCAAATGAAACGGACTCGGGAATTCCCGCGCCATTGTCCTGGATGCTTATACGGACCTTGCCGTCGACCATGGCCGCCGACACCGATATAAGGCCGCGCTCGTCCTTTTTAAAGGCATACTTCATGATATTGGTAATGAGTTCATTGACTATGATGCCGAGCGCCTGAAGGCGCTTGGCGTCGAGCGGGAAGTCCTCAAAGGCCTGTTCTATTTTTACCAGTTGACGGTGGGGGTAACTATCGACGATCTGCCGTATCAAAGCCGGCAAGTATTCGCGCACTGAAATCTCAGTATAATCGGCCGAACTATACAGGGTGTCATACAAGAGCGAAACGCTCTGAATTCGATTCGCCGCGTCCTGCAAAACGGCGGCCGCGGTGCTTTCCTTGGATACGTCAGCATGGAACGACAGCAGGCCGGATATGGTATTCATGCTGTTCTTGATGCGGTGATGGACCTCCTTGAGTATGAGCTCCTTCTCGGCGAGGAGTGACTTTATCCTCTCCCCGGCCTTTTTCTGCTCATCGATGTCCGCGTGGGTGCCGCAGAGGCGCAGGGGCTTTCCCAGCGCGTCGCGCTCCATGATCTTCCCGCAATCATGGATCCATTTATAGGAGCCGCACTTCATCCTCATCCGGTATTCTATGCTGTAGTGGTCCGTCCTGCCGTCGAGGTGATCCTGCACCGCCTTCCATATGCCTTCATAGTCATCGGGGTGCTGGAGATCTATGCCCTGCTGCAAATCGTCGTTCAATTCGTCCGGGTCATAGCCGAGCATTTCCCACCAGCGGCCGTTGCGCTTGATTTTCCCGCTCTTTAGGTCCCAATCCCATTCGCCAAGATTGCTGCCTTCCAAGGCGAAGCGCAGGCGCTCCTGGCTCTCACGCAACGCCAGTTCGCTGGATTTACGCTCGCTGATATCGACATGCGTCCCAAAGATCCGCAGCGGCTTTCCCGAATCGTCCCATTCGGCCGCTTTGCCGCGCCCCTGAATCCAAACCCAGGAGCCATTCTTATGCTTCATCCTTGACTCGAAGGAATAGAACTCCGTTTCTCCCCGGACGTGTTTCATCAGCAGATCCCGGGCTTCGACGGCGTCGTCAGGGTGCTTCAACGCCATCCACGACTCGAATATATCGGGCCTCAACTCGTCGAGGGTATAGCCAAGCAAAGCGGCGGAGGCTTCGTCTACCTCCGCTTCTTTCGTGTTCACGTTCCATTCCCAGGTTCCGCCATTCATGCCATAGAGAACGTTCTGTAATCTTTTCTTATCACGCTCCAGCAGTTCCTCAGTCCTCTTTCTTTCGTCTATGTCCGCGTGGGTGCCGCAGATACGCGCCGGCCTGCCCTCTTCATCCCATTCCAGTATTTTTCCGCAATCCTGTATCCACTTATACGCGCCATCCTTGGCCCGCATCCTATACTCTATGGTAAATTTGTCCGTGCGCCCCTCATGATAGGCCCGCACGGCCTCTTTTACCTTTTCGCGGTCATCGGGATGCTGGAGGTTTACGCCCTGCGAAAAGCTGTCGTCTATCTCGGCTAAGGTATACCCCAGCATTTCGGCCCAGCGGGCGCTACGGTAAACTTTATTTTCTTTCAGGGAATATTCCCATTCGCCAAGCCCGCTGACATCCAGGGCGAATTTCAATCGTTCGCGGCTCTCGTTCAGCGCCGCTTCGATTTTTTTTCGTTCCGTTATATCGCGGCAGGAAACGTAAGCGCCAAGATAGCGGCCTTCCGCGTCGTACAGGAAGCTCGAATGATCTTCCCTCCAGATATAATGCCCGCCGGCGTGCCTGATCCTATAGGTATAGGTGAGTTCCTCTTTCTTGTCTTTTATAGCGTCATAAATTGCAGGAAACAAGGCAGCACGGTCATCGGGATGTATTGCCTGGGAGACGGCCTCATAGCCCTTCCCCATTTCTTTAAGCTTAGTATACCCCAACTGCCTTAAATAGGCGGGCGAGGCATAGTCTACTAAACCGGCTGGAGAAAAGTGCACTATCCCGTCCGAGGTGTTCTCGCTGATGAGTCTGTATTTTTCCTCGCTGAGCATCAGCGCTCTTTCTTTTGCCAATTCCTTTTTTTTTGCTTCAAATAGCTTGAACGCCATCTTGATCGACGCGTCCAGTACCGTAATCGATGAGTTCTTGACCACATAGCCGTACGAGCTGATCTTTTCAGTCTTCTCGACGATTTCCGGCTCCGTATGCGATGACAAAAAC
>JBFZES010000190.1:0-11127 GCA_041306725.1 Spirochaetaceae bacterium
CGCCTTCAAGTATGCCCAAAAGCCCAGCTTTACGCCGCGCTTATGCGCCAGCTCCGCCACGATGAGGTTTGCTACGCTGCCGAGCAGGGTAAGGTTGCCGGCTACGGTGGTGCAGCCGGCGAGCACGAGCCAGCCGGTGCGGGCGTCTGGCAAGGGCGCCACGAGGGGCATGAGGAGCATGACCGCCGGCACGTTTGATATGAACTGGCTCAAGCCCGCGGAGAAGAGGCCCAAGAGGGCCATGCTCGAACTCATGGGGCCTTCAATGGCGGCGTAGAGGAGCCCGAAGAGCCAGCTGTTGGCGGCGGCGCGGGTAATGACGAAGAGGCTGGGAAAGAGCACCAGCAAGGACCAGTCCACGTCCATGAACACGCGCTCGGGCCGTATCCTGCGCGTGACGAGGAGCAGGGCCGCGCCTGCCAAGCCCGCCAGGCTAATGGGGAGGCCCGCGAGCAGGCCAAGGACCATGGCCGCGAAGGCAAGGCCGCATTTTATGAGCAGGGGCGTATAGAGGAATACGCGGCCGGGTGGATAGGCCTCGAAGCGATGCTTCTTGAAGTCCTTGGGGTAGAGCGCCAGCAGGATAAGGTAGGCCAGGGCCAGGAGCAGGAGGGCGGGCGGCAGAAGCTCAGCGCTGAACTCGAAAAAGCCCATGCCTGAGCCCGTGCCTATCAGTATGTTCTGGGGATTTCCTATGATGGTGGCCATCGACCCTATGTTCGCGCTCAGCGCGAGCCCTATGATGTAGGGCAGGGGGTTGAGGCTCGCGCCCAGGGCGAGGTCCAGCACTATGGGGCTAAGCATGAGCACGGCCGTGTCGTTGATGAGCAGCGCTGAGAGCAGGGCGGAGAGCGCCATGACGTAGAGCAGCAAGGCCCGGGGACCGCGGGCGTAACGGCGCAGCGCCTGGCCCGCGAGGGCGAAAAAACCCGCCATGCGCAGGTTCGCGTTGAATGCCATCATCGCGAAGAGCAACACCACCGTGTTGGCGTCTATGGAGCGGTAGGCTTCTTCAAGGCTCAGGGCTCCCGAGAGCACGAGCAGGGTGGCCCCCACCAGAGCGATAGTGGCGCGGTTCATGCGCAGCGAAGGTATGCGGCCCACGGCTATGCCCGCCAGGCTGAGTACTACGAGGATGTCCGTCATGGCCGGCAGTATACGCGCCGGGGGGCGCCTTTGATAATCCCCGCGTATCCGTTACAATAGAGCCATGGATCCAAAGAACCTTCCCGTTTACCAGCAAAAGGACCGCATACTCGAGGCCCTTGCCCATAATCAGGTCATAGTCGTGGAAAGCCCCACGGGCTCGGGCAAAACCACCCAGATACCCGTGATACTCCATGAGGCGGGCTTCGCGCTCCACGGCATGATAGGCGTCACCCAGCCGCGGCGCATAGCGGCCATATCGGTGAGCGAATTCATAGCCAAGCAGCTAAAGACGCCCATGCCCGGCATCATAGGCTATAAGATGCGCTTCGAGGACAAGACCGACCAGTCCACGGCCATCAAGATCATGACCGACGGCATACTCTTGCAGGAGATGAAGCTCGACCCGGGGCTTTCCCGCTACTCGGTCATCATGGTGGACGAGGCCCACGAACGGAGCCTCAATATCGATTTCATCCTGGGGCTCCTAAAGCGCGTCCTTGAGGAGCGCCCGGAATTCAAGGTGATCGTATCCTCGGCCACCATAAACGCCGAGGTGTTCAGCGCGTATTTCGGCGATTGCCCGGTAGTCAAGATCGATACCCAGGTGTATCCCGTTACCGTGGTGTGGGACCCTCCCGCGGTGGAGGGCAACCTCGAGGCGCTTACGGCCAAGATAGAGGCCACGGTGAACCGCATAGTCATGGGCGACCGCCGCGAGGGCGACATACTCATCTTCCTGCCCGGCGAGCGCGCCATAAAGGACTGCATGCAGCGCCTTTCCGTATCGGAGTCGCGCGGCCGCATACACATCGTGCCGCTCTACGCGCGCTTAGGCAAGGACGAGCAGGAGCGGGTGTTCGACAAGGCTCCTCCCGGCAAATCCAAGGTGATCATATCCACTAACATCGCGGAGACGAGCGTGACCATAGACGGCGTGACGAGCGTCATCGACTCAGGCCAGGCCAAGCTCAATTTCTATAACCCGCGCACCTATACGGCCAGCCTCGTCGAGGTGCCCATATCCAAGGCCTCCTGCAACCAGCGCAAGGGCAGGGCGGGGCGCACGGCCCCCGGCTTCTGTTATAGGCTATTTACCCGCGACGACTTTGAGAACCGCTCCCTCTTCACCATGGAGGAAATCTACCGCACCGACCTGTCCGAGGTGGTGCTGCGCATGGCTGAGCTGGGCATAAGCGACTTTGAGCGCTTCGATTTCATATCCAAACCCGCGCGTTCGGGACTCCTGGGCGCCATGGACGTGCTTACCCTGCTCGAGGCCCTCAATCCCGACCGTTCGCTATCGGCCATAGGCACCATGATGTGCGCCTTCCCGCTCCTGCCCCGCCTCTCGCGCATGATCACCGAGGCTATCATGAAGTATCCTGACGTGGTGGAAGAGGTGATCATAGCCGCCTCCTTCCTGTCCACCATGAGCCCGTATGTGCTGCCGCCGGGCGAGGAGCTCGAGGCGCGCAGGGCCCACCATGCCTTCCGCGACCCCTTAGGCGATTTCGTGTCCTACCTGAACATGTTCAAAGCCTTCCGCGACAGCAGCAACAAGGCGAAATTCGCCGAGCGCAACTACCTCGACGAGCGCACCCTGCTCGAGATAATGCGCATAAAGGAGCAGATAGAGCTCATCGTAAGCAGCCTTGGCGTCCCGATAGCCTCGGGCGGAGCGCCCGACGATTACCTGTGCGCGGTGAGCAGGGGCCTCATACAATTCGTATGCGCGAGGCAGGAGCGCGGGGTATTCCGCACCCTCATGGCGGAGAAAGTACAGATACATCCGGGCTCGGTCATGTTCAAGGAGAGCCCCGAATTCATCGTGGCCGGCGAGATCGTGCGCACCACGCGCATGTACGCCATGAGCGTTTCGCCGCTCAAGCGAAGCATGCTCGCCCGCATATCGCCCATCGTCGCCGACGCGCTTCTGGGCAAGAAGCCCGCCCTCATAGCCGCCGGCCCCGAGGCGGGCAAGCCCGAGCGGCGCAAGGCGGAAGCCATAGCCGCGCGCGACGAGCTCCGCGACTTCACGAATAAGATCAAGCTTGGCGGCCAGGTATTCGATATCGTGGCGGAGAAGAAGCGCAAGAAAGCCGTGCTGGAATGGAGCCTGTTCAAAGGCGCGCGGGAGGCCCTGAGCGCCGACGCGGCCATGGGCTACAAGGGCATGCTCGGCGTAATCAAGGTGGATCACAAGACCCTGCTCGACGGCGAGAAGCTCGAGACCATACTCAAGATAGCGCCTTGGCTCGACCCGGCGGAGGATTTGAAAAAGGGCTGGCCTAAAAAGGTACAGTTTAACGTGCACGAGGATATGGACGCCCTGGTCAAAGTGCTCGACCACGTGCTGCAGATATCCTATTGGAAGCCCAAGAATCCCGAGCTCGGCTTCGTGGCCCTCTTCAACGACGGCGAGGGCACGTATTGGTTCCGCGTGTCGCGGGGCTTCCATACCGCCATAAACGAGAGCGTGTCCAGCCTTGAAACCCTGGTGGACGAGCTTGCGGAAAAGGCCAGCCATGAACAGAAGGAAAAGGTAGGCGCGCTCTACCGCAAGCTGTCGAGCTTCTTCGACTAAAAGCGCTCGCGCGCTGCTCTCAGCCTAGGCGCGGCGCCCTGCTCGCTCGGGCGCTATGCGCGGACGAACTTGAGTTCGCGTATGGCGCGGCCTTCATTAATGGCGCGCTGCTCGAACTTGGTAATGGGCCGCCACGGCTCCCGTTCCGCCCAGCGTTCGTAGGCGTTGGCGAGCAAGGGCTCGGCAGCCAGGCGCTCGAGGGTCCATTCGGCGTATTCCTCCCAGTCGCTCACATAGTACACATAGCCCCCGGGCTGCAGGCGCTCGGCCAGGAGCCTTATAAATTCCGCGCTCATGATGCGCCTCTTGTGGTGGCGCTTCTTAGGCCAGGGGTCGGGAAAGAACACGTGGAAGCCCGCTACGCTGCCCGGGGCCAGCATGGCCCCTAGCACCTCGACGGCGTCGTGCCTGCAAATTTTCACGTTTTTTAGGCCGAGGCGCTCTATCTCCGACAGGAGCTTGCCCACGCCCGGCGCGTACACCTCTATGCCTAAAAAGAGCGTGTCTGGCAGGGCTTGGGCTATGGCCGCGGTGGCTATGCCCATGCCGAAGCCTATCTCGACGACCAGGGGCGCGTGCGCGCCAAAGAGCTCTTGCGGCCTGAGTATGCGTCCGGGGTTCCAGGCCACGCCATGGACCGCGTAGAGCCCGGTCAAGGCTTTCTGCTGCATATCCGTCATGCGGCCCGAGCGCAGCACGTAGCTTCGTATGCCTATGGCCCTATCGCTCATGCGCTCATGCTTATCCGCTCCCGCCGGCGCTGCTGGCGCGTCGGGCGGCGCTGCGTCGCCTAGTCCGGTAATCGTAGTTTCCACGATAGTAATCCTATTTCCGCTTGCGGGTCGAAGCTATAGACGGCCAGATAATCGGCGCCAGAGCGCCAGAGTCCCTTTTCCCACAGCGCATCGAGCTCGGTCCTGCCTTGTTCCAAAGGCGCGGTCTTAGTAACGTTGCCCCCCGCGTCAAAAAAGAGGGCGCTGTTTATCAGGTAGCCCGAGCTTACGGCTATGGCCCCCTCGTCGGCTAGGGCTAGGGTCGGAAGCTCGTAGCCGTCGGTGGCCGGGGCGGCCAGCCGGAAGGAGCCTTCGCTTCGCTCTCCCGCGAGGTCGTATATGAGGACGCGGTAGCTGCCGCGCGGCAAAGGCTCTCCGGGCGGCGCCGTGAGGCTATTAGAGCCGAAGAAGAAGCGCGAGCCTTCCTCTTTTTGCGACCAGCTAGCGCTATCGAGCTCCCAGTACAGTTCCGACTCGTCATGGATGATAAAGATATGGCTAATATCGGCTACGCCGTCCTCATCGCTTATAGCGGCGAATACGGATAGCCTCTCCTCCCTGCCTTGCCCCAAAGAGGCTACGATGAGCCGGTGGCTTATCGCGCCCAGTTCAGGCGCGTGCACCGCGCAGGCCAGGCTCGCAAGGCAGAGCGGCGCCGCCAGGAACAGAAAGGCGCATACAAGCCCCCTGCTCGGGCGGCCGGCGCGCGCCGCGGGGGAGGCGGGTCTCATGGCGGCTTCAGGCTCTTTCGTTTCGCGCGGCATTGAGGGCGTCGGCGAGCGCTTCCACGGATCGGTACTCGCCGTTCTCCCGCGTGGCCATATCGCGCAGCAGCCATACGCCGCGGGCCTTTTCCTCGGCGCCCCGTATGAGGGCGTAGGGTATGCCTTTTTTCTCCGCGTAGGCGTACTGCTGGCCGAGCTTGCGCTGCTCGAGGTAGAGCTCCGTGCTTATGCCCGCGGCGCGCAGGGCCGCCGCCGCCGCCTGGCACTCAGGCTCAAGGGACGCTTCGAGGTTCAGGATGATGAGCTTCGTATAGCTGCCCCTCTTGGCGTTCTTGCCCAGCGCCTCGATGCCGGCGAGCAGCCTGTCCATGCCTACGGACGCGCCTACGCCGGGCAGCTTCTGCTTGGTGTAGAGCGATGCGAGGTCGTTGTAGCGCCCGCCCGAGCACACGGAACCGATTTCCGGCAAGTCGTTCAGGAAGGTCTCGAAGACTATGCCGGTATAGTAGTCCAGTCCCCGGGTAATGTTGGGCGACAGCACGATGGCGTCGGCTATGCCGCAGGCTTCGGCCATGGCCCGTATGGCAGTAAGGCGCTCGGTATCGGGGCCTGGCCCGCCGGCCAGGGCCGTCATGCGCGCCAGCGTGGCGTCGAAGCCTTCGTCGTTGCGTATGTAGTCCATGAGCTGGCCCGCGGCTTCGTCGCCGGCTATAGCGGCGAGCTGGGCGCGGGTATCGTCAGCGCCTATCTTGGCGAGCTTATCCACGGTGCGCAATATCTCGACCGATCGCTCGCCAAGGCCGAGGCGGGCTAGGAAGCGGTTGAAGACGGCGCGGTTATTCATATGTATGGTCGTGTCGCTCACGCCTAAGGCGGCCATGGCGCCGCGCATGATGGATAGGATCTCAAAGTCGGCGGCCGCGCTGTCGCTGCCTACGATGTCGAAATCGCACTGCACGAACTCGCGATAGCGCCCGCGCTGGGTGTTCTCCCCGCGCCACACCTTGGCCAGGTGATAGCGCTTGAAGGGCAGGTAGAGTTCCGCCACGTGCTCGGCCATGAAGCGGGCGAAGGGCACGGTGAGGTCGAAGCGCATGGCCACGTCGCGGCCGCCGTTGTCCTTGAAGCGGTACACCTGTTTCTCGGTTTCGCCGCCCGCCTTGCCAAGCAGGATGTCGGCGTATTCGAGCACGGGCGTATCGATGGGCACGAAGCCGTAGCCCCTGAAGGTACTAGTCAGGCGCTCCATCAGGTCTGCCCGCTCTATCTCAGCCTCGGGCAGTATATCCCGAAAGCCCTTGAGCACTCTGGGCTGGATTAAATCGCTCATTGCGGCTCCTTGTCGTGAAGGCGATTATCGCAGAAACGGCGGAGCTTGCGCAAGCGCGGGATAATCGGGGCGCATTTCCTTGACAGCGCGGCCAAAGCGCGTCCATGATAGGCGCCATGTTGTTCGTCATAGATGCAGGCAATACCAATATCGTAGGCGGGGCGTACAAAGACGGCGTTTTGGTGGATACCCTGCGCATACGCACCGTGCAGGGCAAAACCGAGGACGAGTACGGCGTCATCGTGAGCGCCATACTGCGGGACCGCGGCATAGACCCCCGCGATATCCATAGGGTAATCATCAGCTCCGTGGTACCCCAGCTTACGGCCTCGGTCGAGAAGATGGCCGGCCACGTATTCGGCGTGGACCCCGTGCTGCTGAGCGCCGCCGTGTACCCGCGCCTGCCCATCAAGGTCATTGCGGCCGACGAGATAGGCTCCGACCTCGTGGCAGACGCCCTAGGCGCCTGGGAGCTTTTCGGCGGGGCCAGCCTGGTCGTCGACTTCGGCACGGCGCTTACCTTTACCGCCATAGACGCTGCGGGCACCATAGCCGGCGTGGCCATAGCGCCAGGCCTTGGCACCGCGGCCGCCTCGCTGTCAAATGCCACGGCCCAGCTGCCCGCGGTGCCCCTGGAAGCGCCGCCCTCGGCCATGGGCAAGAATACGGTGCAGGCCATACAGGCCGGCGTGGTCTTAGGCTATGCCGGCCTGGTGGACAGCATGGTGGCGCGCATAAAGGCTGAGCTGGGAGGAGCCAAGGTGGTGGCTACCGGCGGCCTGTGCAGGGTGCTATCGGGCCTTACCAGCGCCTTTGACGCCATAGAGCCGGACCTTACCCTGAACGGGCTGGCCGCCATGGAACGCTATATTTTCACATAGGATCGCCAAGATAGCGGCCTGCCGCGGCGCGCGCTTGCGCTTTCAGCCGCCGCGGAGCAATTCCGACAGCTCGTCACCCGACACTAAGTCCCCATCCACGCCGCCTTCATTGAGGGCGGCGTGCAGGGCGTCGGATAGCTCGGAGGCCACGGCCCTATGGGCCTGCGCCATGCGCTTAAGCTCGTCGGCGGAGCTGGACACGAGCTGGGCAAGCGGCCCCTGCGGCCTGATAAGCTCCTCGATGGCGTCTCCGGCGGTACGGGCGGCCCGGGCGAGCAGCTTGAGGTAGTCCAGCCGTTCCACCAGGTGGGCGTTGGCCAGTATGAGGTCCCTGAGCTTGCGTATGGCGGCGTCCACGGTCTTGGCCGCGCCGAGCACCGCCTCGCCCACGATGTCGGGGTCAGGGTCCAGGCGCGATGCGTCGGCCAGGAAGCGGGCCAGGCTGTCGATGAGGAAAAGGTCATCCTGATAATGCACTACATGGGGCATGGCTCTAGTGTATGCAATCTGAGGGCCGCGGTAAAGGACCTAAAGCCCTAAGTTTGGCCGCTAAGCGCTTGAATGCCGCGGCCTTTCCAGGCTATAGTGACCCGATTTGTCGTTCCCCCGGCTTTACCCCCGGGTGCTCTACATCTCCTTATCCGCCCATAAGGGCCGGATCATAGACCACAGGGAGGCATCATGCGATCCTATGAACTAATGGCCATCTTCCCGACGGAAGAAGAACTGTTCCGTCAGGGCAAAGAGGCGATTCACGCCGAGCTTACGAGGCAAGGCGCCGAACTCGTCAAAGAAGACGAAATGGGCGAGCGCCAGCTTACCTACCCGATTAAAGGCAAGCCTCGCGGCCGCTACGTGCTGTTCACCATCAAGATGGCGCCGGACAAGCTCATAGCCGCCGAAAAGGTGTTCAAGCTTACCACGAGTATCCTTAAGTACCTCTTCGTCAGGATAGACGAGTAACGAGGAGGCTGTATGGCCGATTTAAGCGTAGCCGTGCTGGTGGGCAGGCTTACCAGGGACGCGGAGCTCAAGTTCACGAACTCGGGACAGGCTATATGCCATTTCTCCGTTGCCACGGGCACGAGGCGCAAGAAGGGCGACCAGTGGGTGGACGAGCCGAGCTTCTGGGACGTCGACCTCTGGGGCAAGCAGGGCGAGAGCCTCAACCAGTACCTTACCAAGGGCAAGCTCGTGGCGGTGGAAGGCACGATGCGCCAAGACCGCTGGGAGCAGGACGGCCAGACCCGCAGCAAAGTGATCATCAACGCCAATACCGTGCAGCTGCTCGGCGGCGGCCAGGGCGGCCCTTCCCAGGCGGGCCCGAATAGCGCAGGCGGCCAGCAGGCTTCGTATTCCGGGGCCAAGGAATGGCAGGGCGACGCGCCTCGGGCGCAGGGCCCCGCTTCGCGACCCCCCGAGTCCGACGATTTTTCGGACGATATTCCGTTCTGAGAACGGCAGCCGTCCTTTTAAACGGCAACGATCCTAAAGGAGATTAACCATGTCAGACATGAACCAGAATAGAGACCGGGACGACAGGCAGTCCCGCGACGACGAACCCCGCCGCGAAGACGACCGCTCGGGCGGGCGCGGCGGACGCAAGGGCTTTTTCCGCAAGAAGGTATGCAAGTTCTGCGCGCAGAAGGTGAAGATCGACTACAAAGAGCCCGACGTGCTGCGCCGCTTCATAACCGAGCGCGGCAAGATACTGCCCAGGCGCATTACCGGCACCTGCGCCAAGCACCAGCGCACGCTGGCCCTCTCCATCAAGCGCTCCCGCTCGATGGCTATGCTTCCCTTCGTAGCGGACTGATCGTGACCCAGAGCCGGCTGCCCGCCGCCCTGCGAACCCATGGCTCCTCCCTGATGCTCGGCGTCGCCTCGGCGGTACTCTACGCCACGGTGAGCCTTGCCCCCGCGTTCCTGCTGCCCCTTCAGGCGGCCGGCGCGGGCCGGGGCTTCAAGGCCATGATGCTCGCCTCGACGACGGCCGCCGCCTGCATAAGCGCCTTTCAGCTCGTGCTCTTCGCGGGGGCGGACCTGCTGAGCGCGGGCACCCTGCTCATGGGCCTTGCCGCGCCGCTGGCCCTGATAGCCGCCTTGCTTTTAATCGCGGCTCCCCGCTTTTCGCGCGTGCCCTTCGCCCTGCGTTCTCTCGCCGGCGGGCTTTTCGTGGCCCTCATAGCCTTTCCCGCCTTTGTATGGGCGCTTGGGCAGCCTGGCGTGCGTGAAATGCTCGACGAGGCCGTAGCCATGGCCGCTTCAAGCCTGGGGCTCGAGGCAGCCGATAGCGCCGCCCTCTTCGATGGCATGAAGGGCGTGCTGAGCGCGAGCTTCGGGGCCGTGCTCTTCCTTTTCCTCTATGCTAGCGCCTGGGGCGGCACCCGCCTGGGCCGACGCTGGCGTTTTATACGCGCCGCCAAGGCCGCCTTCGCTTCTTTGCCTAAAGACGGCCAGTTGCCCGACCCGGAATTAACCTCGGCCCGCGCCGCGGAGTTTTCAGACCTGGGCTCCGACGAGCCCGCCCTGCCGCCTGCGCTCAGCGAGTATCGCGTGCCGCAGGCTCTCGTGTGGCTGCTCCTCGCCTCTTGGGCGGGGATACTGGCCTCCCGCTACATCCCGTCGCCGGCCGTCGTGTCGGTGGCGTGGAACGTGGCTTTATCGGTATCTATCTGCTACGGAGTCCAAGGCTTAGCCGTGGCCGGCGCCCTTTTAGGGCGAATCGGCATGGCCCCTGCCGGGCGCATGTTAGCGGCGGTATTTATCGTGCTCGTCCTCCTGGGCGGCACGGTAGGCCTCGTGGCCGCCGCCGCCATGGCCGCGCTCGGTACCCTTGAAACCTGGATTCCTCTCAGGGCAGTAAAAACACAAGGAGAATGACCATGAAGGTTATCCTGAATCAAGACGTTCCCAACCTGGGCGAGCTCGGAGACGTGAAGGACGTTGCCGCCGGCTATGCCCGCAACTACCTCCTTCCCCGCGGGCTCGCGTTCCCCTTCAGCCCCTCGGTCGTGGCTATGTTCGCGTCCCGCAAGGCCGAGATCGACGCCCGCAAGGCCGAAAAGCGCAAGAACTCCCTCGACATCAAGTCCCGCCTGGACGCCGAGGAACTCGTACTCGATATGCCCGCCGGACCCAACGGCAAGCTGTTCGGCGGCGTGTCCAATGCTACCGTGGCCGACGAGCTTACCAAGAAGGGCTACAGCGTAGACCGCAAGAAGATAGAAGTGCCCGGCCGCGTCATCAAGAGCGTGGGCAATTATAAGGTCAGCATACGCCTCTACGAGAAGGACGAGGCTACCCTCAAGCTAGTCGTGAAGGGCCACGTAGAGAAGGCCCGGGAGCCCGCCAAGGCTGAAGCGCCCCGCCGCCACCGCCGCGACGAGCACGCCGCGGAAGCCCCGGCCGCAGAAGCTCAGGCCGCCTCAACGGCGAGCCCTGAGCCCGCCGCAGCCGAGGCTCCCGCCGACCAGGCCCAGGACTAAGCGCATTAACCCATGATCCCTGCTCAGCTTAAGGACAAGGTTCCGCCGCATAACGCGGAAGCCGAGCAGGCTTCATTGGGCGCCCTCCTCTTAGACCCGGACGCGGTGCCGCATGTGCTGCGTTACCTGCGTCCGGAAGACTATTACGTAAACGCCAACAAGTACGTTTTCTCGGCCATAGTCGCCCTGTTCGAGAA
>JBFZES010000191.1:0-3037 GCA_041306725.1 Spirochaetaceae bacterium
ATATCGGCTATAATATGGGCCTGGTGGCGGGCGCGAGCATAGACCACCTGCACCAGCACATCATACCCCGCTATCCGCGCGAGATAGGCATAGCCGAACTCATGGCGGGCAGGCGCGTGCTCGTACAGGACCCGCGCGAAACGCAGGCTATACTCATCGAGGCGTTTCGGAAACGGCTAGCCGTTTAACGCGAGATTCGCCCTTGCGCTGAGCTGCGGCTGAGCCCCCATGAGCGTGGCCAAGAGCTAACGGGCGCTGAAGGCCCCTGCTCGCGCCCTTCAGTTACCGTAGGCCAGTATGACCAGGAGGGGCTGGTCGCCGGGGGTGATGACTACGCTGCGGCCGATCGCCACGTTGGACACGCCGAAATGGCCGGCATCCCAGGCTAGGCCATCAAGCGGCCACCGGAGCCCCGCGCTGCGCATGCCTCTCGCGCCTCCCGATAGGGGGAAAACGGATACGATGGCGCCGGCCTCCGTCTCGAAGCTCGTCTCCTGCCGTATGCGCACGCACAGCTCGCCCGCCGTATACCATTCGTCGGGGCCGTCGTCCCGTTCGAAGAGGGCGCGTATGGCTAGGCTATGGTCCAGCCTGCCGCCGCCGCCGCCGGCGAGCACGACGCGCTTAAAGCCCCGCGCGCGCAGCGCCGCTATGCCCAGTTCCGTATCGGTATCGTCCTTGTCCCGGGGATGCTCGATCACCTCGGCATACTCGCTGAGCACTGAGCGGTCCGCCAGCGAGTCGAAGTCGCCTACCACGAGATCGGGCCTTACGCCCCAGGCGCGGAGCGTATCGAGGCCTGAGTCGGCGGCGCATATAAAGGCGAACGAGCCTAAGCGCGAGCGCAATTCGCTGAAGGCGGGAGCGTCGCCTCCGGTGACGAGCAGGGCGGTATCCATGGATGGAGCATACACGCCTAGGCTTCGCGCTGGCAAGGGAGCGTAGCGCACCGCGGCCTAGGGCTTATCCTCCGAGGAAGCGGCTAAGACTTGTACGAGCGGCCCTTTAGCTGGTAATCTGGCCGTCGGGAGCACTCGTGAAACGCATACAGATACCCAAGGATCTACAGGCCTTCGCGGCGGTGTTCGGCGACGCCGGCTACCGCTGTTATTTCGTGGGCGGCGCCGTGCGCGACAGCCTGCTCGGAAAGCCGGTATCCGATTGGGACGCGGCCACCGACGCCAAGCCAGAGGAAACCATCAGGCTCTTTAAGCAGGTAATACCCACGGGCATACAGCATGGCACCGTTACCGTGCGCTGGCGCGGGCTATCCATAGAAACGACCACCTTCAGGGTGGACGGCGATTACGCGGACGGCCGGCGGCCACAGGGCGTGCGCTTCACCGGCGAATTGCTCGACGACCTGTCTCGTCGCGACTTTACCATAAACGGCATGGCGGCCGACCCCGAAAGCGGCCAGATCGTCGACCCGCATGACGGCCGCGCCGATCTCCGGGCCGGGCTCGTGCGCGCCATAGGCGACCCGCTGGACCGTTTTGAGGAGGACGGCCTCAGGCCCATGCGCGCCATACGCTTCGCCTGCCGCTTCGCCTTCGCCGTGGAAGCGGCTACCCTGGCCGCCATACCGGCGCGGCTAGCCAAATTCCGTATGGTATCCGCCGAGCGCGTGCGCGACGAGTTCTCCAAAATCCTGCTGTCCGACAAGCCTTCCTACGGCCTCGCGCTCCTGGACGAAAGCGGGCTTTTATCCGAATTCCTTCCGGAGCTTTCCGCGTGCAAAGAGGTGGGGCAGGGCGGCTACCACGCCTTCGACGTCTTTACCCATCAGCTCAAGGCCTGCGACGCCGCTCCCGCGGAGCTTGTCCTGCGCCTGGCGGCCCTGCTGCACGATATAGGAAAGCCGGCGAAGCGACAGGATAAAGGCGAAGGCGGGCTGAGCTTCTACGGGCACGATATGGAGTCGGCCCGCCTTGCGGAAAAGCTCTTAAAGCGCCTCAAATACCCGAACGCGCTCGTCGAGCTCTGCTGCCACCTTATACGGCACCATATGTTCGATTACGATCCCGCATGGAGCGACGCCGCCGTGCGCCGCTTCGTTAACCGCGTGGGACTCGAGCACGTAGGGAATCTGGCCAGGCTGCGCCTGGCCGATTTGACCGGCATGCGGGGCGAAGAGGCGGATCCGCGGCTAGTCGTCCCTCTCCTTGAGAGGATAGATGCGTTCAAAGCCAAAGCCCAAGCCTTCAGCCTGAAGGATCTAGCCATAGGCGGCGATGATCTCTTAGGCATAGGCTGGCCGAAGGGGCCATCCATGGGGCGAGCCTTGAGCGAACTGCTTGAAACGGTGCTCGACGACCCCGAGCTCAATACGCGCGAGCGCCTCCTGGCCATAGCCGAGAAGCTCAAGGCGAAATACGGGGCCTAGAGTTTTTTCAGCGCCAGGAGCCGTTCGGCATCCTGGCCTCCGGTTTGGATTATGGCTTCATAGGCGAGGGCCGCGGCGGCTTGCTCGGCCTCTTTCTTGGTCTTGCCGATAGCCGGCCCCCAGGTAGAGCCCTTGAGGCTGCAGCTGATCAGGTAGGTGCGGTCGTGGTCGGGGCCGCTCTTGCCCGCCAAAGCGTAGACGGGATAGGTCTTAAGCCACTTTTGCGCGTATTCCTGGAGCAGGGTCTTATAGTCTTTCCGGTGCCTGTCTTCCAGTACCTTGCTTATCTCGGGCACAAGGTATTTAAGCGTCAGCTCGCGCGCCTTTTCAAAGCCCCCGTCCACGTACACGGCACCGAACAGGGCTTCCATGGCGTCGGCTAAAATAGCCTTTTTGCCCCTGCCCCCGGAGCGCTCCTCGCCCCTTCCCACCAGCAGTAGATCGTCTATGCCTATGGACGAGGCTATGTCCGAGAGGGTGTCTTCCGATACCACGAAGCTCTTTATGCGCGCCAGGTCTCCCTCGGCCTTATCGCCCAGCTTTATGAAGAGTTGGGCCGCCACGGCCAGGCCCAGTATGGCGTCGCCTAAGAACTCCAGCCGCTCGTTGTTGCCTCGGGAGGAGCTATCCTCGTTGCCGTAAGAGCGGTGC
>JBFZES010000192.1:0-7194 GCA_041306725.1 Spirochaetaceae bacterium
AGCAGCAGCCGGGAAAAGTCCTCCATGCCCCGGTGGGGCAGTGCCTCATCCTCGGGAACCATGCGCGGCTGGAAGCCCTGCGCGACGAACGCTTCGATCAGGGCCGCGTCGCCGGACAGCGCGTGTATGGGCACTGAAAAGCTGGCGGCGGGCTCGGATATGGGTATGCGCGGCTGGTGGTCGCCAAGTATGATCACCAGGCTGTCGGGGTCCAGGTAGCGGCCCATGAATTCCCTGATGATCCTCAATTCATAGTCGATGCTGAAGAGGTAGCCCTCGGGAAACTCCCCGCCCCAGAGCCAGTTGTTTTTAAAGTAGCGCACATGGGCGCCGCGGAATATGCCGCCGTCGCCCAGGCTATCCCAATCGTCCACGTACTCCGGCTGGGCCTCGAAGGGCACATGGGAATTGGATAGCAGGTACCAGCCGAAGATTGGCCCCTCTAGAGCGGGGAAGAGCTTGGCGCTTTGGTACAGGAGGTACTGGTCGGGCATCCTGCCGAAGGTTATGAAGGGGCCCTTGTAGCCGAAGTCTTTCTGCAAAAGGTAGCGGTCAAACTCATGGATGCCTTCCCATTCCGGGGTAGAGTACTGCGTACCCGAAGCGGCCATGATGCGGTAGTAGCCCAGCTCGCCCAGGCGGTGGCTCAAGTTGCGGGAACCGGAAAGCAGGTACGCGTCGTACTGCTCCTGATTGCGTATGCGTATGCCGGCCAGAAGGCTTGCGTCGGCCAGCCAGCTGCGCCCCCCAAAGGCCGGAGAGTTGAGGAATGAGCTGGCCCCTTGCCAGCCTCGCTCGCCTAAGAAATCCGTAAACTCCGCGTATACCTTCTCCATCGCTTGCCGGTAAGCGTCCCGGGTAAACAGGGTATGGCCGTAGCTTTCCACGACGAACACATGCAGCTCAGGCAGGCGCGGCGGCTCGGCTTGGGCCGGCGCCAGCGCTTGCTCGGCATTGCCGGGAGCTAGCGCCATAGCGGCCTCGGCCTCGGCTCGCGGTCCGGCAAGAGAGGCTATGAGCAGGGGCAGAGGTGCGTCGCCGGGTATAAGGGCATACTGCAGGGCCGCGAGGGACAGCGCCGCGGCCAGCAGCCCTGCCCGGCCGGGCTGAGCCTTAGGCCGCCGCCGCGACGCGAGCTGGATTAAGAGATAAATACCGCGGCCAAGCAGCAGGGCGGCCAGGAGGGCAGCCGCATAGCTCGCCGCGCTCAAGGCCGCGCCACCCCCTCCGCTGCCGGAGAAAAGCATATTTACCATGCCGGGCAAGAGGCGCAGATCCCGCATAAGGTCCACGTGTTCGCGGTAGAAGAAGCGGTAGAACCATTCTCCTATGCCCCAGGCGGCAAGCAGGCCAAGGAGCAGGGATAGGAACCAGCCGCCAAGCCGCCGCGTTCGCGGCTCACGCGCGTCCAACAGCCGCGCCATGAGGCCGATGAGGAGCAGCTCCGGTACCGGCAGGGCCGCTAGGAAAGGGGCCGCCCAGGGCAGGGCATAACCGGACCTGTCCCAGGGCACCAGGCGGAAGCCCCCCAGCACGAGCCAGGGCGGAAGCAGGCAGGCTAAGCCCGCAATGAGGCGCATCCCTTAGTCCGACTTTACGCGCTTAAGCCCGCGCATAGCACGCTATTCATACTTTGGTAGTAGCACGGCTAAGTAAAATAAACAAGCTGGCCAGACTGCGCCTGCCGGCCTGAACGCCCGGGTTCCGCTAAGCTCATCGCAGCGCGATGAGGTCGCGCAGTTCGTCGTCGCCCAGGTCCGCTATCCACGACTCGCCGGAGCGTACGGTCAGTTCGGACAGTTCGCGCTTGGATGCTATCATGGCGTCTATGCGCTCCTCTATCGTGCCGCGGGTTATGAGCCGATGGACGAAGACCTTGCGGTCCTGCCCTATGCGGTAGGCGCGATCCGTGGCCTGGTTTTCCGTCGCGGGGTTGAACCAGAGGTCGTAATGGACGACGCGGGTGGCGGCCGTAAGGTTAAGCCCGACGCCGCCGGCCTTCAGGCTTACCAGGAAAACGCCAGGCCCCTTGCCCGCCTGGAAGGAGTCCACCTGTTCGTCGCGCCGCTTCTTGGACATTCCCCCGTGGAGCATGAAGGGTTCCACGCCCAACTCCTGCCTGACGACGCCGGCCAGTATATCGAGCATTGCCACGTATTGGCTGAAGACGAGGACGCGCTCGCCCGATTCGAAGGCGGATTCCAGAAGGGCTACGAGGAGCCTCGATTTGCCCGAGCGTTCCGAACCGCCGGGGCTTTCCTTGTCATAGTTGCGCGGATGGTTCGCCGCCTGCTTGAGCGCGGTGATAAGGGCCAACACGAGCCCCAGGCGCTCTTCCGGGTCGGCGGAGCCCACGCGGGCAAGGCCTTCGCCGGCTACGGCTTCGTACAGCGCCGCCTGCTCGGGCGTAAGCATGGCGTACTCGTCGACGACTATCTTGTCGGGCAGGTCAGCCGCTATGGCCTTGTCGGTCTTGAGCCGCCGCATGATGAAGGGAGCGGTAGCGCGCCGCAGCCTGCCCGCCGCGTCGGCGGAGCGCTCAAGCTCGATGGGCCTGCGGTATTCCGCGCTGAACCGGGCGTGCGTGCCCAGGTAGCCCGGCAGCGCGAAGTCGAAGACGCTCCACAGCTCGGACAGGTTGTTTTCCACCGGCGTGCCGGTAAGGGCCAGCCGCCGCTCGGCCTTGATGGCCTTTACCGCTTTTGCGCGCCTGGAATCGGGGTTCTTGATGTAATGGGCCTCGTCCAGGACGACGAGGCTCCAGCGGGTATCCGCGTGCTTTTTCTGGTCGCGCAGCCAGGTATCGTAGCTCGAGAGCGTCAGGTCGGCGGCCGAAGCTCCCGCGCGGAGCCTGCGCGACGAGCCGTAGTACAGGCATACGCTCAGGCTCGGCGCGAAACGGGCTAGCTCGCGCTCCCAGTTGGTAAGGAGGGAGGCCGGCGCGCATACGAGGGCGCCGCCCCGCAGCTTGCCCGCCTCTTTCAGGGCGAGCACGGCGGCTATAGTCTGCACGGTCTTGCCCAGGCCCATGTCGTCGGCCAGAAGGCAGCCTAGGCCGCGGTCGAAATTGCCCAGCATCCAGCGGTAGCCGCGCTCCTGGTAGGGCCTAAGCTCCGCGATAAGAGCCGCGGGCAGCGGCGCGTCGTCAGCCTCGCGCCTGCCCGGCCCTACCAGGAAATCCAGGGCGGAGCTGAGCTCGCCGTCAATGTCGGCGTCGCCGGAGAGCGCCATGCGCAGGGCTTCCAGAGCCCCAGGCGGCCTCAAGCCGGAAACGCGGGCCAGCACCCGAGCGGCTTCGGCCGGATCTATGCGCACCCATTGCTCCCGCCAGCGTACCAGCTTAAGACCGGAACTCAGGAGCGCCGAGAATTCCGCTACGCTCAGCCGCTCGTCGCCTATGGCCACGGTCCAGTCGAACGAGAAGGCTGTGTCCAAATCGAGGTAGCTCGTAAAGTTGGCCTTGCGCTTGGCCCGCAGGGCGGGCCTAGGCAGGGCGAGCCGCCGCAGTTCTTTCGGCAGGACGAGGCGTACCCCGAAGCTTGCCAGCAAGGGCGCCGCGTCGACGACGAAATCGGCCAGGTCCCGCTCGCCCAATTCGGCGAAGGCCTCGACGCCAAGGCGGCCCAGGGCCGGTACGAAATTCGACAGCAGGGCCGCGAAGGCCAGCGCCTGGCTAGAGCCCGGCGCGGCCCGAGGAAGCGCCAGCCTCACCCCATCGTCCCCGACTATGGCCGCCGACAGGCGGTAACGGGGCTCGCCGCTTTGCTTGCGCGCGGCGGCTACTTTCAGTTCGAGCGGCAGGCGCTGAGCGGCCATATCGTATACGGACAGCCACGCGTCGAGCGCCGCCGGCAAGCCGCGCTGGCCGGGAGCGCTACAGGGCTGCCTGCCCCCGCAGAACAAGGCGCGGGCCGCCGGATGCTCGCTTTCGCGCAGAGAGGGCAGCGAATACCGTAGAGCCCTGGCCAGCTCGCTTAGGAAGGACGAAGCGAGGGCGTCCACGCTCGAACGCCTGTCCGGTACCAGAACCGGACCGGCCTTAGCGGGCGTATCGGGCCGCGGCGCTACGGCCAAAGGCTCCAGGGCCGACAGCAAGGCATCCACGTCGTCGGCGAAGCGCGCCGGCTTCCATATCACGGTGAAATGCCCCTCGCCCGGCTTGATGTCGGGCACGAAGGCGCAGGCGGACGCTATGGAGCGCATAGCCGAGAAAAAAGCCCGGAGGTAACGGTATGAGGGGCTGCCATCGCGCTCGCCACAGGCCGCGAAGAGGAGGGATAAGCCGAACAGCCCCTTCCGTTTAAGCAAGGCAGGATGGGACGAAGAAACGCTGGCCGATCCGTCTGGGCTTATGGCTATAACAAAACGCGACGAGGCGAAGGCCCTGGCGATAGGTCCTTCCATCGCGCCGGAAGTATCGGGCTCAAGGAGCTCGGCTACCGTACCAGCCGCCCGATGGTAAAACCCGGCGCAGGCTACGCGCAGGTCGAAGGGCGCGAGCCCCCGTGACGGCGGCAGCATGGCCGGAATGGCGGAGGCGTAATTCGACAGCGGCCCAAGCGCGGCCAGGGTATAGTCGGAGCCGGCCGCGGCGGGCTCCGGCCAGGGTTGAACGAGGCAGAGCTTAATCGGATCGGGCAGTGCCGGGCCGGCCGTCGGCGTAACGGGGCTTAGCGCGCCGGGCCGCGAACCGGCCGCGCCGCTCAGTAGGCCGGGCTCTATGCCCCTCAGCCGCAAGAGCGTGAGCGGATCGCGGTCTATCTCCTGGGCCAGGAGGTAATACACCGCCGCCTGGTGCTTACAGGGGTCCCCGCTATCCGGGCAGGAGCAGGAGCGCTCTATCTCCGACCAGCGGCGGGGCATGAGAGAAACGCCGGAAGCGCGCAGGCTTACGCTAAGGCTTTCGGGCAGTTCCCCGGCGGCCACGCGGGCGTATAGGAGGGGGTCGGCCGCGAAGGCGCTGCGAACCGTGGCTACGTCTTTTTCAGGCAGTGGCTTGAAGCGGATGGCGACGCGATAGTACGGCGCATAATTGCCTTCCACCTTGGCCGATACGGCGCCGCCCTGAACGGACAATTCGTACACCGCGCCTTTGCCCGCGTACGAGCGGCCCCTGGCCAGCCTGCCGTCATCCGCGAGCGCTTCCATCGATTCAATAAAAAAGCGGCCCCAGGGCGTGAGGCCGAATACATGCTTGGCCCGCATGCGCTCAGGATACGCCGCGCTACGGCCCTTGGCAAGCCAGGCCCTTGTCCGCGATAAAGATTCGCTTGAGTTGGCCCTATCCAGAGTGTAGGATCAAGCATGGAAATTGTAGCACTATCATGAGACTATGGATGAGGACCTATCCGCGCTCCTTTCACGCGTCATCGATGGGGCACGGTCGAGCATCAAAGCCAGGTCCGCGGCCTATCCCCGCGGACGCTGAGCCAGAGCAGCATAGGCGGTCTCCATGAAGTCGTTAGCGTTTTGAGAGAAGGAATAGTGCCATGGAATCAGCCGCCGCAAGCTATAGCCTCGTGAGCGCGCTCATCGCCGCGGCCCTGCTCGTCGCGGGAACCGCTCTACTGGCCATCTTTATTGTTGCCAGGATGCTCTCGCGCCGCGTATCGGATCCGGGTAGGCGGCAAGTCGAGCCCGACTTAATCAAGGAAGCGGAAAAAGGCTACATAGATCTCGCCGCATGGAGCTCATTGCCGCGGGAGCGTTTCATCGTTCGTTCGCACTTTGGGTACGACTTGGCTTGCGAGTGGCTATGCGCCCCGGGGAATGAGCCGCCCAGAGCTAAAGAGCTCTCGGAAACGACGCCGCCGCGACCCCTAGCCGTTATTGCCCATGGCCATGGCTACGACCGCGCCGGAAGCGCCAAGTACGTTGGCATGTTCCTGGAATCCGGCTGGGACGCGATCATCTACGATCACCGCGCATGCGGCGATTCCGGCGGGGAAGGCACCACGATGGGCTATTACGAAAGCAGGGATCTCGGAACTATAATCGAAGCATTGCGTATGCGGGTAGGCGCCGATACCCCCATAGGGGCTATGGGCGAGTCGATGGGCGCCGCTACGGTCCTTCTTTTTGCGGCTCAGAAACCTGGGGCGCTCGCCTTCGCCATAGCCGACAGCAGCTTCTCGGATCTGCCGACTCAATTGGCTTTCCGCCTCAAGGCCGATTACCGCCTTCCGGCCTTTCCCTTTATGACGATCGCGGACTTCCTTACCAAGCTACGGCTGGGCTACAGCTGGCAGGAGCTGTCTCCGCGCAAGGCCATAGAGGCGGCGGGGGGCCTTCCCGGCCTTCCTATGCTGATCATCCATGGGGAGGACGATGACTACGTGCCCCCCGCCATGGCCAAAGAACTGGCGGCGGTCAAGCGTGAACCTGTGCAGCTTATGATGGTACCGGGAGCCCGCCATTCCAAGTCGTGGGAGACGGACCGGGAAAGCTACGCGCGGCGGGTGAAGGACTTCATCGGGCGGATAGCATTATAAATCATGTAGGATCGCTTATACCCTATCGCCTGGGATTATGCGGCCTAACCAGGATTTTCCAGTATTGGGTCGGCCCTATGCCCGTTTAAGGCGCTAACAAAAGCAAACGCGGCTTCGGACTCCTCAAGCGGATTGGCAAAAGATATGAGTACCGCGCCGCCGAGGGTCTTGACTTTTTTATTAACCTGGTTAATATTAACGGTAATGGCAAACACGCGGCTTATCGACTATATCTACGCGGCGCATCGCTATCTCGCAGAAATGGAGAGTATTCCGCGGGATTACGGCACGGGCGAGCTTCTGTATGCCTCGTATATCCACACCGTTGTCGCGGTACACAGGAACCCCGGCTGCAACCTAACCGCCCTTGCCCACGCGCTTGGCGTTTCTAAGGCGGCGGCGTCAAAATTCGTCGCAAAACTGATACGGCAAGGATATCTCATTAAGTACAAGGCAAGCGATAACAGGCGGGATGTCCTGTTCGACGCCACGGAGAAGGGCCGAATCGCCGTTCGGGGGCACGATGCATTCGAACAGGCTAGCTTCGCGCCTCTATTCCAGGTGGAACAGGCGCTGCCGCCCAAAGACCTGGCTACCGTCGAAGCATATTTAAAAGCGTTGAGCGTGCACATAAGGTAATTTTTTTGGCGTCATTGTTAACCTGGTTAATTTTAAGGAGCAGACTATGAAAGAAAGGGTATGG
>JBFZES010000193.1:0-7248 GCA_041306725.1 Spirochaetaceae bacterium
GCATACAGTTCCGGGTACCCTGGATGAACGACAAGGGCGATTACGTGGTCAACCGCGGCTATCGCGTACAGTTCAACAGCGCCATCGGCCCTTACAAGGGCGGCATACGCTTCCACCCGAAGGTAACCCTGTCCACGCTTAAATTCCTAGGCTTCGAGCAGACCTTCAAGAACAGCCTCACTGGCCTGCCCATGGGCGGCGGCAAGGGCGGCTCAGACTTCGATCCGAACGGCAAGAGCGACAATGAGATCATGCGCTTCTGTCAGAGCTTCATGAACGAGCTCTACAGGCATATCGGCCCCGATACCGACGTGCCCGCCGGCGACATAGGTGTGGGCGGCCGCGAAGTGGGCTACATGTTCGGCCAGTATAAGAAGCTCCAGAACGAGTTCACCGGCGTATACACCGGCAAGGGCATCACCTTCGGCGGCTCGCTCATCCGCCCCGAGGCCACCGGCTTCGGCGCCGTATATTTCGCCGAAGAAATGTTCAAGCTCAAGGGCGAGAAGCTCGAAGGCAAGACCATATCCCTGTCCGGCTTCGGCAACGTTGCCTGGGGCGCGGCCATAAAAGCCAGCGAGCTCGGCGCCAAGGTCGTGACCGTATCCGGCCCCGACGGCTATGTGTACGATCCCGACGGCATCAACACCCCCGAAAAGCATAAGTACCTTGAGGAAATGCTCATCATCGACCGCAACAAGGTCGAGAACTACGTGAAGAAGTTCCCCAACGCCAAGTTCTTCGCCGGCAAGCGCCCCTGGGAGCAGAAGGTAGACATAGCCATGCCCTGCGCCATACAGAACGAGCTGTCCGGAGAGGACGCCCAGGCGCTCCTCAAGAACGGCCTGCAGGCCTGCGTTGAAGTATCCAATATGGGCTGCACCCCCGAGGCTTGGAAGCTCTTCATAGAGAAGAAGATACCCTTCGCGCCCGGCAAGGCCGCCAACGCCGGCGGCGTGGCGACCTCTGGCCTCGAGATGAGCCAAAACTCCATGCGCCTGGCCTGGTCCGCAGAAGAAGTGGACAAGCGCCTGCATGACATCATGATCATCATCCACAACGCCTGCGTCGACACCGCTAAGCAGTTCGGCTTCGAGGGCAACTACGTCGTGGGGGGCAATATCGCCGGCTTCAAGAAAGTAGCCGACGCCATGATAGCCCAGGGCCTGGTGTAAGCCGAGCCTACGCAGCTGTCTGCCGCATAGAGCACATGAAAAAGCCGCCCCGAAAAACGGGGCGGTTTATTTTCGCTTAAGCCTGGATAAAATTTTCGCATATGCTACGCTTATGCTTACGCGCCGCGAGTCTTTAGGCGCAGCAGTTAAAAGTAAAGGCTAGGACCGTATGGAAAAAGCCCTCCCCGATACGCCTCGCGCCTCCCCTGCCTACCTCACCCTCATTTCGCGGGACTTTGAGTATGAAGTCGTCAGCGATTCCTATTGCAGGGCTATGGGGTCCAAACGCGAGGATTTGCTGGGTAAGCGGCTTCCCGAGCTGTGGGGTATCGAGCATTTTGAGCATGAGCTTAAGCCGGCCGTTGAAGCATGCTTCGCGGGCCAAGACGTACACATAATCGAGCACCTGGCCTTGCCGTCGGGCAAGCGCTTCATGCAGCTTTCATGCTATCCGTATACGGAGGGCGAGGGGATCAGCCACGTCATGGTCTTTGCCCATGACATAAGCATGGTGCGCAGGCTTGAATCCAGGCTCATGGACTTGGAATTCAAGGATCCCCTTACGGGGCTTTTAAACCGTAAATCCTTCGATTTGGTGCTGTACAAAGAATTGGAGCGGGCTTCGCGCGAGACAGGGAAGCGGCTGCGCGCGCTCCTTTTGATAAACCTGCGCGATTTTACCCAAATTAACGCCAGGTATGGCTACGAAATAGGCGACCTGCTTTTCGAGTCCACGGCCGTGCGGGTGAAGGAAGCGCTGCGCTCGAACGACTATGTGTTCCGCTACGATGGCAAGGAATTAGCCGTTATCCTGACCACCCTGGCCAGGGCCAGCGATGTATCCGCCGTCGCGGATACCATACGGGAGCGGGTTACCTTCCCGTATAACCACCATGGCTCGGTCATAAACGTAGGCTGCAATATAGGCATAGCCGTGTATCCCGACGATACGCTGGCCCAGGCCGACCTCTTGCGTTTTGCCAGCTCCGCGATGGAAGAGGCGCGCAAGCGCGACGAGGCCTACATAATCTTTAACCAGGGCCTGCAGCGCTCGGCCCTGCGTAAAGCCAAGCTCCATTCCGAGATGCGGCAGGCGCTGGTCGATAAGCAGTTCGCCAGCTTTTTCCAGCCTATCGTCGACATACGCGGCGCCGTGCTCGGGGCGGAGGCCTTGATACGCTGGAATCATCCCGCGCTCGGCTTCGTTCCGCCGGACGAATTCATACCCCTCGCGGAGGAAGCCGGCTATACCCTGATGATAGGGCGCTGGATGCTCTACCAGGTGTGCCGTTTCATCAAGCGCCACGAAGCGCTCTTAAGCGGGCGCTATGTGTCGGTCAATCTATCCGCCAAGGAATTCGGCGGCGAGGGCCTCGTCGATTACGTGCGCGCCGTCGTTAAGTCGGTAGGCATAAGCCCTGCATCCGTCAAGCTCGAGATAACCGAAACCGAAAGCATGATAGACATCGAGGACGCCATAGACAAGATAAGCAGGCTGCGCGAGCTGGGTATCGAGGTATACGTGGACGATTTCGGCGCGGGCTACTCATCGCTGGCCTACTTGAAGCGCCTGCCTGCCTCAGTGGTAAAGATAGACCGGAGCTTCACCGAGACCCTGACGGGCACGGCGGAGGACCGCGACTTCGTGGCCGGCATGATACGCATGATAAGCGGCAAGAAGATGAAGGTGCTCATGGAGGGCGTATCGAGCCATGAGCAGTACGATATACTGCGCGGCCTGGCCGTGGACTACCTGCAGGGCTACTACTTCGGGAAAGCCGTGCCCGAGGAAGCGTTTATTAAGCTTCTGGCCGCCGGAATTACGCTCCCTCTTCCGCAGTAAATACTCTATACTCCACTGCGGAGGATACGCCATGTACTTCAACGAGCTGGTAGCTTCCTATGACCGCGAGCGCCGCGAGCGCGATATATTTCACGACCTTATGCGCTATCGCGTGCGCGAAGTGCTCCTGGTGGCCAGTCTCTACGACTCGTTCATACTCGAGACCGACGGCGCGCTCTCCGATCAGATATACGGCGAGTTCTTCAAGCTGAACCTGACCATGGCCCCGCGTATCACCGCCGCCTACACGGCCGATACCGCCCTTGAGCTGTTCTCGGCCGCCCCCTATGACCTGGTCATCCTTATGGCGGGCCTCGATTTCGATGCGCCGCTCGCCATCGCGGAGCGGCTCAAGGCCGAAAAGCCCGCCGTGCCCATACTGCTCCTGGCCATGAACAATTCCAGCCTCTCGGGGCTCGGCGCCGAATGCCCGGGCACCCTGCGCAATATTGACCGGGTATTCGTGTGGAACGGCTACTCTAAGCTCTTCGTGGGCATGATCAAGTACGTGGAAGACCTGCATAACGTTGATAATGACACCCGCGTAGGCATGGTGCGCGCCATTTTGCTCATAGAAGATTCGGTGCGCTACTACTCGCGCTACCTGCCGCTGCTCTACTCGGTGGTCATGCGCCAGGTGCAGCAGCTCGTGGAAGACGAACGCGTCGTGGAGACCTATAAGATACTCCGCATGCGCGGCCGGCCTAAGGTGCTCCTGGCCACGAGCTATGACGAGGCGGAGACCCTGTTCAAGCGCTACGAGCCTTATCTGCTCACGGTGATCAGCGACGTGCGCTACCCCCGCGGCGGCGACATAGACCCCGAGGCGGGCTTCAGGTTCCTGCGCATGGCCAAGGAACGCAAGCCGGACCTGCCCGTGCTTATACAGTCCCACGAGATAGCCAACCGCGACCTGGCCTACGAGCTTGGCGCTTCCTTCGCGGACAAGAATTCCCAGACCCTGGGACGGGAGCTTACGGGCTTTTTCCAGATGCAGCTGGGCTTTGGCCCCTTCGTGTTCAGGGATACCGAAGGCAACGAGCTGGCCCGCGCCCGCACCATGGACGAATTCGAGGAGCGCTTGGCGAACGTGCCAGACGAGTGCCTGCAATACCACGCGGCCAGGAACCATTTCTCCGCCTGGCTCATGGCCCGCGGCGAGGTGCGCTTCGCCAGGCTCATCAGGAACTATGTGCTCGACGATTTCTCGGGCGTTCCCGAGCTGAGGGACTTCATACTGCGCAGCCTGGAAGAGCTCAGGCGCGGCAAGTCGCGCGGGGTCATACCCGGCCTGGGCGTGCCGCGCCGCGACAAGGGGCTGGCCCGCCTGGGCAACGGCTCGGTGGGCGGCAAGGGTAGGGGCCTCGCCTTTATAAAGAGCCTCATCGACAACCTGGCTTTCCCGCAGCGCGGCAATACCGGCTTGGATATACGCCTGCCCAATACCGCGTTCATAGGCATAGACGAGTTCGAGGCCTTCATGGACAGCCACGGTCTGTGGAATTTCGCCTGGTACGAGGCCGACTCGCAGACCCTGGCGCATACCTTCCTTTCCAAGCCCCTCAATCATGAGCTGGTGGACAGGCTGCGCCAGTTTATTCAGAGCATAGAGCGCCCCCTAGCCGTGCGCTCGTCGGGCCTGTTCGAGGATATGCTCATGGTGCCGTTCTCCGGCGTCTATGACACCTACCTCTTGCCCAACGCGCACCCCGACCTCGAGCATCGCCTGAGCCAGCTCTGCGACGCCATACGCCTAGTGTACGCGAGCATGTTCTCCAACACGGCCAAGACCTATTTCGCCGCCGCCTCCTACAAGATAGAGGAGGAGCGCATGGCGGTGGTCATACAGGAGGTTGTAGGCAAGCGGCAGGGCCGCTGGTATTACCCGCTGGTTGCCGGCACCGCCCATTCCTACAACTATTATCCGGTATCGTACCTTAAGCCCGACGACGGGCTCTGCGTGGCCGCCTACGGCCTTGGCCCCTATGTCGTGGAGGGCGGCGAGAGCTTCCGCTTTTCGCCCCGCTATCCCAAGCTGGATATCGTCGCCCCCGGGCATGGCATGAGCGGCGGCCAGCGCTGGTTCTACGCCCTCGACATGGACCGCATAGACTTTGACCTCTCGCAGGGCGAAGACGCCACCCTGGCCAAGCTGGACATCAGCGAAGCTGAAGCCGACCCCGATTTCTCCCTCATCGCCAGCACCTGGAGCATGGACGACCAGCGCCTGGAGCCCGGCGTGTCGGCCCGCGGGCCGCGCATAGTCAACTTCGCGCCGGTGCTCAAGTACGAGGCCTTTCCCTTCGCCACGGCCGTGGACGCCATCCTGGAGGTATGCGCCAAGAGCATGGGCATACCGGTGGAGATCGAGTACGCGCTGAGCCTGGACGGCAAGAACAGGGAGCCGGTGTTCTACCTCCTGCAGATTAAGCCTCTCATACAGAACGCGGACAAGGTGGATATAAACGTGGACGGCATAGACCGCTCCAGCTGCCTGGTAGTCAGCGACCGCTGCATGGGCAACGGCAAGAACCAGGCCATACGGGATATCGTCTACATAGACCCCGAGCGCTGGGACGCGTCCAAGACCGAGCTCATGGCCTTGGAGATAGCCGCGCTGAACGCCGCGCTCACGGCCGAGCATAAGCCCTACGTGCTCCTTGGCCCCGGGCGCTGGGGCACGCGCGACCGCTGGCTCGGCGTGCCGGTGAATTTTGCCCAGATATCGGGGGCAAAGGCCATAATCGAAGCCGATTTGCCTGAGTTCAGGGTGGAGTCATCGCTCGGCTCCCACTTCTTCCACAACGTTACCGCCATGAACATAGGCTACTTTTCCGTGCCCTACGGCTCGTCGGCCTCCTTCGTGGACTGGAAGAGCCTGGCCGCCCTTCCCTGCCTGTTCAGGGGAGAGTACTGCGTGCATGCGCGCTGCGAAGAACCCTTAGAGCTCCTTATGGACGGCAAGAAAGGCCACGGAGCGCTTAAAAAGCCCGGCATGCGATTGACGGGGGATGATAAATCCGACAATATCTACTGCACCTGACGCGCGCCGCACTCGGCCCGTGCCCATTCATCTATGGAGTCGCATTATGGAACCACGATCCCTGCTCAAGGGCCTGCATCCCCTTGAAATAAAGGTCCTCCTTCATTACGCCCCCGGCGACGAGCTCGATGCCGCCAGGCTCGTGCGCGAGCTCGGTTACGTGGAAGGCCAGGCCAACCAGGCCCAGGCTTGGCTCTCGGCCAAGGGCCTTGCCGCCGAGACCGGGCGCAGCTCGCGCGTAGCCTATGAAATCACCGATTTAGGCCGCGCCTGGGCCGCGTCGGGCAGCCCCGAGGACCGCCTCTTAGCCTTCCTGCGCTCAAACGGCCCCGCGGCCATGCCGGCCATCTGCGCCGCCATAGGCCTAGAGCAGAAGGACGCGGGCTCGGCCTTCGGCCGCCTGTCCAAGGAAGGCCTCCTTTCCATGACCCCTGAAAAGCTCGTGGCCGCCAGCGCCTCCGGCGCTTCCGCGCGCTCGGAGGCCTTGAAGGCCCTCCTGGCCAAGGCCATAGCCGCCGGCGGGCTCCTCGACGAGGGCGCGCTATCGGCGGCCGAGAACGCGCTCATGGCCGAGGTGGCCAAGAAGCGCGGCGCCGCCGACGCGCCTTTCCGCGCCGCCGACCGCGAAACCGTGCGCTGGGCCTTGATCCCCGACGCGGGCCGGCTAGCCGACCTGCTCCGCGAAGAAGGCGTGTCAGGGGACGAGGCCGGGGCCCTTACCCAGGACATGCTGGAAAGCGGCGCCTGGAAGAACTTGAGCTTCCGCTCCTACAACCTGCAGAGCAGGCCGGCCAGGCTCTTGCCTGGCCGGCGCAACCCCTATGTGCAGTTCCTCGAGAGCGTCAAGGATAAGCTCGTATCGCTGGGATTTTCCGAGTTCGACGGCGGCCTCGTTGAGACCGAGTTCTGGAACGGCGACGCGCTCTTCATGCCGCAGTTCCACTCCGCCCGGGACATCCACGACGTCTACTACGTGAAGGAGCCCACGCACGCGCGGGAGATCCAGGAGCCGTACCTGAGCCAGGTGGCCGCGGCGCACGAGAACGGCGGGAGCACCGGAAGCCTGGGCTGGCGGTACGCTTTCGACAGGACCTTCACGCGCCGGCTCATCCTGCGCAGCCAGGGCACGGTGCTGTCGGCCAAGCAGCTCCCCAAGGCCCGGGTCCCGGGCAAGTACTTCGGCTGCG
>JBFZES010000194.1:0-6249 GCA_041306725.1 Spirochaetaceae bacterium
ACTATCCTTCCTTAGCGCCCGTTCGCCCCCAGCCAGATATTGAGCATGCGCAAGGCGCGGTCCGCCGACCTGAAGGTGGGCACGCCCCGCCTAGCCAGCTCCCGCGACAGGGGGTCGAAGAGCTCGCCGGCGTCCACGACCGCCACCCAAGGCTTCGTGCCCTCGGCTATGAGGCGGCCGTAGCGCACGGCCAGCGAATCCTCGCGGGTAAGGTCCTCGTGGTGGTGCTTGCCCCGCGCCAGGGTGTTCATGCGCGCGGTGAAAGGCACCAAGCCCACGATGCCAAGGTCCACGTTTTCGTCTTCCATGACCGCCTTGAAGCTCTCGTAGTACGCGTCGTCGCCGGCCATGGGCGTCAAGTCTATAGGATTGTGCACATCGACGATGTCGCTGATCTTGGCTTCGTCGAACACCTTGGCAAGGCGCGGCGCGGCGGCGGCGCTGAACTCGGCTATGCTTAAGCGCCCGAGGTTGTCGGCCAGTGCCACGCATTCGAAGCCCGCGTTGGATACGGCGCCTAAGCGAAGGCCCAAGGCCCGTTTTTCGCGCAGCAGGGTGAAGAGGGTCAACAGGTCGTCGAAATCGTCCAGGCTTTCGGCCACCACCACGCCAAGCTGCTCAAGGAGGGCGCGGGTTACCGGGTAGTCTCCGGCTATGCTGGCCGTGTGGCTAGCGCTCGCCGCGGCTCCCGCCTCGGTGCGGCCCGCGCGGTAAAAGATGACGTGCCGGCCGCTATCGACTATGGCTTTGCAGGCGCGCAGGGTCTTCTCGCCGTCCAGGGGCTTAAAGCCCTCCACGTACACGGCGAAGATCCGCAGTCCCTCGTCCTTGGCAAGATGCTCAAGGTAATCCCCTATGGTGAGGTCCATCTGATTGCCGCAGGTAATGAGGTATTTCGGGTTTACGTCGGGATGCTTGGATATGCGGCTTATGGCGAAGGCTCCCGATTGGCTGAGCACGGCTACGGGCGCCAAGCCTCCGCTGGGCATGGGCAGCTTATACTCGGGTATGAACAGCGTGTTGTACTTGCCCGGCACGGAGCGGCCGCCCAGGCAATTGCCGCCGTTGAACAGCGGCCCGCCCCCGGCCCTTTTTCGGGAAGAGGCTATGGCCCCGCGCATGCGCGCCACGAGCTCCTCGGTGCCTGACTTCTCTTCTAGGCCGCCGGGTATGACGATGACGCTTTCCGCCTTGTCCAGCTCGGCCAGCTCGGCTATGCAGCCGGGGGCCTGGGACGCGGGTATGACCAGCACGAAGAGATCCACTTTTTCGGGCAGGCTCGCCACGCTATCCACGCAGCGGCAGCCGTCCACTTCCTTCGCGCCTTCCTTGACCACGTAGAGGCGCTTCTTGTCGAAGCCGTTCTCGATGAGATTCCTTAAGATTATGCGGCCGTTGTTCATGCCCTTTTCAGACACGCCTATGATGGCGGCGCTTTGAGGCTTAAGCAGCTTTTCTATCTTGGATACGGGCCGTATGGCCTGGCTGGCGTTGACTATGCGGCCGTCGGCCGCCAGCGCCAGCTCGCCGGATACTACCGTATCCAGCTTTACCAGGGCGTCCAAGGCCACGAGCCTGCCTGAGTCCTTGGCCACCACGAAGGGATTGACCTCGAATTCGGACACGCCGAGCCTGGCAAAGGCGGGAGCCGCCTCGATGAAGGCCATGACGGCGTCTACGAGCGCGGACTCATCCAGGGCGTTCTTCGTGCCGCGGAGGCCGCCGCAGAGCAGCGCGCGCACGGCGTTGGCCTTTAGCGCCCGCTCGACCAGGGCGCGCGTGGCGCTTACCGGGCTGAAGAAGACATTGGCCGCGCCGGGCTTGAACTGCTTGGCCAGGAATTCGGTATAGATGCCGCCGGGGCCGAAGGATACCACGGGCCCGAAATCCTTGGCGAAGCGATAGCCTATGATAATCTCGTGGCCTAGCTTGCCTTCATAGGGCACGAATTCGTTTACGGTATAGCCGTCCACGCGGTAGGAGCCGAAACGGGCCTCCATATCCTCTATGGCCGCTATAATGGCGGAAGGCTCGTTCTTGACTATGGCCACGCCGCCCATCTCGGTCTTATGAAGTATCTGTGGCGATATGACTTTGACGACGGCCCGCTCGCCTGGCAGGGCCTTAAGGGCCGCGGCCTCTGCGGAGCCTTTTATATAATGGTGGCGCGGCCTGTCGACGCCCATGGCGTCGAGTATGGCGTGGCCTTCCACTTCGGTTAGCGCGTCCCTGCCCTCGGCCTTAGCCGCGGCAAGCGCATCAAGGATTCGCTGTTCGTCCATGCTCGAAGGCCCTCAGATTCGCGTCCACGATGGCTTCGCCCTTGCGGGCGAACTGTTCCCGTATAGCCGCTATAAGGCTTTCGGGCTTAATGGGCAGGAGCTTGGCGGCCGCGCCTACGAGCACCATATTGGCAGTCTTCACGTTGCCCGCCTCGCGGGCCATGGCGTCGGCGTCCAGGAGCAGCCTGCGCGGCAGGGCCTTAAGCTCGGCCAGCACGGCCTCGGTATCCGGGTAGCTAGCCATGTTCTTAAGCGGGCTCGTGGCGCTTATGACGGTGCCCGATTCGGCCGACAGCCAGGGCAGGTAGCGCAGGGCTTCAAGCGGCTCAAAGGAGAGAATGAGCGATGCGCAGCCCTTGGGTATGGTGGGGCTGGCCGGCTCTTTATCGGACAGGCGCAGGTGCGCGAGCACCTCGCCGCCGCGCTGGCTCATGCCGTGCACCTCGGATTGCTTCACGCGCAGGCCCTCGGCCATGGCCGCCTTGGCTATGACCACCGATACGGATATGCCGCCCTGGCCGCCCACGCCGCAGAGCACGATATCGTAGTTCATGCCTTCCTCGCTTTCTTAAGCGCCTCTATACACTCGCGCACCAGCACGATCACCGAAGGCCCTTCGTAGGCCAGTTCCGCCTTGATGGCCAGAACGTTCCGCTCGTGCTCGTTGCGGTGGGCCTTAAGGACGCGTATGTGCTCGGGGGCTATGCCCACGCCCTTGAGCACCGGCTCAAGGCGGCTAGAGGGCAGTATGGTGGGCTGGGCGCCCGTCATGCCGGTGGTGTCGTTATCCAGGATGAGCACGGTCATGTTGGTGTTATGGCTTACGGCGTCTATGAGGTTGGAGAGCCCGGAGTGGTAGAAGGTGGAGTCGCCTATGACGGCCACCACGGGCGTAAGGCCCACCTCGGCGGCGCCGCGGGCCATGCCTATGCTGGCGCCCATATCCACCGTGGTCTCTATGGCGTTGTAGGGAGGCAGGGCGCCTAAGGTGTAACAGCCTATATCGCTGGTTACCGCGTGCAGGGGATAGTCCTTAAGCGCTTCCTTGAGCGCGCCATAGCTGTCCGCGTGGGGGCAGCCCTGGCAGAGCTGGGGAGGCCTGCCCGGGGGCGTAAGCGCGCGCGCGGCCAGGCCTTTACGCTCGGGCAGCCCTAAGGCCTTGCGTACGATATCCGGCGATAGTTCGCCCTCGTAGGGTATCTCGCCCGTTTCCTTGCCCATGATCTTCTTGCCCGGCGGAACGATGCCGCGGAGCAGGCGCTCCACGAGGGGATAGCCTTCTTCTATAATCAAAAGCTCGTCGCAGGCTTCGTAGAGTTCGCGTATAAGGCCTTCGGGCAGGGGGTAGAAGCCCAGGTGCAGGTGCATGGGCGCGCCGCCGCGGGCCGCGCTTAGGTCGTCAAGGTTTTCCAAATAGTACTGCCTGGCCAAGCCCGCGCTTATGACGCCGAGCTTTTTGCCGCCCGGCCGCAGCGTATTGCGCGCGGAAGCCTCGCTCAGGCGCTTGAGCTCGGCCTGCTTGCCAAGGAGCTCATGCCAGCGGCGGCGGGCCACGGCGGGCATCAGTATCCAGTCCATGCCGGGAGCCGGCTTATGGATAGGCCCTTGCGCCAGGGGCGGCCGCGTCTCTACCACGGAGCGGCTGTGCGCCAGGCGCGTAGTTATCCGCAGCATGACGGGCAGCTCGTATTTTTCGGAAAGCTCGAAGGCCTCTATGGTCATGTCGTAGGCTTCCTGCTGGTCGGCAGGCTCAAGGCAGGGCACGCGGGCGAAATCGGCCAGCCAGCGGCGGTCCTGCTCGTCCTGCGACGAGGGCATGCCCGGGTCGTCCGCTACGACCACCACGAGGCCGCCGTTCACCTTGACCAGGGCGGAGTTGATGAAGGGGTCGGCCGCCACGTTGAGACCCA
The DNA here is from genome assembly GCA_041306725.1 of Spirochaetaceae bacterium. Lineage (GTDB taxonomy): Bacteria > Spirochaetota > Spirochaetia > Treponematales > UBA12059 > UBA5200. The sequence continues at coordinate 4,193 of JBFZES010000194.1, forward strand.
CGTGCTTCATGGATACCAGGGAGCGCTTGCCCGCGAAGCAGGAGCCGAGGGCGCTCTCGTACGCGGTCTTCTCATTCGCGCACCATTGCGCCACGAAGGGCAGTCCTACGCCCTCAAGCGCGCCGGCCTTCTGCCTGGCGGCCAAGTCCTGCAGGCTCTCCATGATTTCCGTCGAAGGGGTGCCTGGATAGGCGAAGGCGCCGCCTAAGCCCGCGTGCACGGCGCCAAGGGCTATGGCCTCGTCGCCCATGAGTGTCTCGAATCCCATCGGGACCTCCTTATATGCTTGGTCGAAGTCGTTACGCCGCGAGCCGGTTTTTTATGGAAGGCGGGGCGACCCCCTAGGCTGTCACCCGCCGCCCGCGACAAGGCTCTCTTTAAAAGTACAGTTCGTATTCCTGGGGAACCGGCGCGTTGTACACGTACTCCGCTTCCTGCTTCTTCATGGCTATCCAGCCGCTTATGAGCTCAGGGGGAAAGGCCGGCGCCAGGTAGGCGTGGTCTTTCTGTAGGCCGTTAAGCACGTGGAAGAGGCCGGTGGGGAAGGTGTTCTTCGGGGTTTCCTTCGTGGCGGCGTAACCCAGCTTTACCGGGTCGAGCCCGCGCTCTATGCCGTCTAAGCCGGCGAGCAGCATAGCCGCGAGGAAGTAGTAGGTGTTGGCCGTGGCGTCGCCGGTACGGAACTCTATGCGCGCCTCGCCCTTCTTGAGGTAGCCGGGTATGCGCACCGCCGCCGCGCGGCTGGCCTGGGCGAAGGTGGCGGACACCGGCGCCTCGTAGCCGGGCACCAAGCGGCGATAGCTGTTGGTGCTGGGATTGGAAAAGGCCAGGAGGGAGCCCGACAGCGCGTGCGTCAAAACGCCCGCGGTATAGGAAAGGCCCGCGGCGGAGAGCCCGTACAGCCCGTCGCCGGGGAATATACTCTTGCCCTGCTTTTCTATGAACTGGTGCACGTGCATGCCGTTGCCGGCTATCTTGTACATGGGCTTGGGCATGAAGGTAACGGAGAAGCCAAGCTCGTCGGCCACGTTCTTGATTATCCACTTGCCCAGCACGACGGCGTCCGCCGCGCCTAAAAGCGATATGAAATTGAGCTCTATCTCCAGCTGGGACGCGCCTACTTCGTGGTGGTGGTACTTGACCGGTATGCCGGCTGCTTCCATGAGCTTCACGGCCTCATTGCGCAAGAGGCCGTATTTATCGTCGGGATGCAGGCGGTGGTAGCCCTTGGAAAGGCCGAAGCGCGGCGCGTCGGCGTAATTGTCGCCTATGCCTTCCTCGCTCTCCACGTAATAGTAGGAATGCGCGGCGGTGGTGGAATAGCGCACCTCGTCGAACACGTAGAATTCGAGCTCCACGAGCATCTTGGCCTCGTCGCCTACGCCGCTGGCCTTGAGGCGCTCGGCCGCCTTGCGCGCCACGGCGCGGGGGTATTGATCGAAGGGCTCGCCCTCGGTGGTCCATACGTCGCAGAAGGCGTGCAGTATCCTAAAGCCGTCCTTCTCCTCGATAAAGCCGGTGGAAAGGTCGGGCACGGCTACCATGTCGCTCTTGTGCACCTGGGCATAGCCGAAGTTGCTGGCGTCGAAGCCTATGCCGTTCTTGAGCACTTTCTCGCTTATATAGGATTTTGGCAGCGACACCGAACGTATAGCGCCATGGACGTCTACGACGAGCATGGAAAGGTAATCGATGCTCGACAATTCACCCGTGTATTTACTGAGTACCATAAGGTCTCCTTGCTGCGAAGGCCCTCTCATGGGGCCTTCAAATCGAGGCAGAAACGCCTTGCAAGGCTATAGTACTACTGCCAGGAAGCTTTGCGCAAGAGAAAAACCGTCAAAAAAGTTCAAATAATGATATGCCGTTTCATATATTAAACCATACTTAGTTCCCCGAACCTTGTTGCTCCCGCAAGCAAGTAACGGCGCTAGCTCGTACTGGCTCCATGGAGGTACCTGCCATGGAGCCACCGTTCTGTCCCAACCCTCGCTGCGGCCACCACAACGATAGCCATGATCAATACCGGGGCTTTTGGATAAGCATAGGGTCCTACG
>JBFZES010000195.1:0-8974 GCA_041306725.1 Spirochaetaceae bacterium
CCTATCCTTACCCAGTCCAAGGTTCCGGGCATAGCGACCGTGGCCACCAATCCCAAGGTAACCGTGCTTGACGGCAAGGTGCAGCCCTACAACTTCCGCGTATGCTTCATAGACCCCTACCAGGGCGCCGTAGCCGCCGGTTACGCCTATGACGTGCTCAAGGCCAAAACCGCGGCCATACTCTACGACGTGTCCGACGACTACTCCCAGGGCCTCCGCGAGTTCTTCGTGGAGAACTTTAAGAAGAGCGGCGGCACCATCGTGGCCGACGAGTCCTTCAAGGGCGGCGACGTGGATTTCAGGCCCCAGCTCTCCAAGATCAAGGCCGCCAATCCCGATATCATCTTCATGCCCTACTTCTTCAAGGAAGTGGCGCTCTCCGCCAACCAGGCCCGCGAGCTCGGCATGACCCAGGTAATGATGGGCGGCGACGGCTGGCCCAGCGACCAGCTCATCTCGATGGGCGGCGCGGCGGTTGAAGGCTCCTACTTCGTAAACCACCTCGACTATGACGACCCGGACGTGCAGGACTACAAGGCCCGCTACCGCGCCAAGTTCGGCGTGGAGACCGAGCTTAACGGCTACCTCGTGCACGACGCCGTGCTCTTGCTCGTGGCGGCCATACAGAAAGCCGGCGTGGTAAACGGCGAGGCCATAGCCGCCGCCATACCCCAGGTGGACGTAAAGGGCATAACGGGCCGCATACGCATCAACCCCAACACCCATAACCCCGAGGGCAAGGACGCCGCCATCATCAAGATCATCAAGGGCAGCTACGTATTCCAGCAGAAGTACGCCGCCAAGTAAGCGGTTTTTAATCCCCACGCATAATCGGGCGGCCCCTGTGTAACGCAGGGGCCGTTCCTTAGAGCCGGAGTGCCTATGACTCAGTTCTTCCAGCAAGTGGTGAACGGCCTGTCGATCGGCAGCGTATACGCGCTCATGGCGGTCGGCTATTCGCTCGTGTATTCCATCATGAACTTCTCCAACTTCGCCCATGGCGGCGTTATCATGCTCGGCGCGTATTTCGGCTTCTATGCCATGACCCTCTTAAAGCTGCCCTTCCTCGCGTCGTTCGCCTTGGCGGCCTTCGGCACGGCGCTCCTGGCCGTGGCCATAGAGCGCATAGCCTATCGGCCCCTCCGCATGCGCAAGGCGCCCTTCCTCTACTTTATCATCTCGGCCATGGGCGCTTCGATATTCCTTGAGAACATCGTCATAGCCACCATAGGCCCTACCTTCAGGACCTATCCCGAAGTATTCGCGCGCACGCCCCTTTCTCTCTGGGGCCTGTCCATAGGACGCCTCGACCTCATCATGTTCGGCGTGTCCGCGCTCTGCTTAAGCGGCCTCGTAGCCTTCATTGAGCTTACCCGCACGGGCAAGGCCATACGGGCGGCTTCGTACAACATCAAGGCCGCCGCCCTTATGGGCGTCAACACCGACAGGGTAGTCACCACGGTGTTCGCGCTGGGCGGGCTCTTGGCCGGCGTGGCCGGCGTGTTCTTCGGCATGAAATATACGGTGTATCCGCAGATAGGCGTGATTACGCTCAAATCCTTCATAGCGGCGGTATTCGGCGGCCTTGGCAGCCTGCCTGGCGCGGTGCTCGGCTCGGTTATACTGGGCACGCTGGAAACCTTCGTGGCCGGCTACCTGTCATCGCAGTTCCGTGATCTCATAGCCTTCGTGATACTCATAGGCGTGCTCGTGTTCAAGCCTTCGGGCATCATGGGCAAGCCTACGGAAGATAAGGCATAGGGGGAGAGCCATGGACAGCTACATACAAGGCATTTTTATGCTGGCCGGCATCAACCTTATGGCGGTGCTCGGCTTGAGCCTCCTTACCGGCTTTACGGGGCTTTTCTCCTTCGGCCACGCGGGCTTCATGGCCATAGGAGCCTATACCGCGGCCATCATGACGAGCATGCTCAAGCTGCCCTTTATCGTCGGCATCGTGGCCGCGGGCTGTACGGCCGCAGTCTTCGCCTGGCTCATAGGCAAGATGACGCTCAAGCTCAAGGGCGACTATTTCTGCATTGCCACGCTGGGCTTCGGCGAGGCTATACGGCTCATCCTGGATAATTTTCAAGGCTTGGGCGGCTCGCGCGGCTGGCCCGGCGTGCCCGCGCATACGAGCATGCTCAATATCTTCATAGCGGTGGTCATAGGCGTGGTATTCCTTTCCAATCTGGTGCGCTCGCGGCATGGCCGCAACCTCATAGCCGTGCGCGAAGAGGAATTGGCGGCCCAGATAGCGGGCATAGACGTGGTGCGCTACAAGACCCTAGCCCTCGTCGTAAGCGCCATATACGCGGGCGTCGCGGGAGCCTTCCTGGCGCATTACATGACCTTCATACAGCCCAAGATGTTCTCGCTCATAAAGTCCACCGAGCTTACCATCATCGTCATATTCGGCGGCTTAGGCAGCATATCGGGCTCCGTGCTCGGCGCCGTGGTGCTTACCTTCCTGCCCGAGCTGCTGCGCGCCGTGGATAAATGGCGCTTAGTAGCCTACGGCGCGGCGGTCATCCTCATCATGATAAGCAGGCCGCGCGGCCTCATGGGCGGCATGGAGCTAACTCCGAACGGCATTAAGAAGATAATCGCGGAGCGTAAGGCTAAGAAGGCCGCGGCCCAGAGGAGCGAGCCATGAGCCAAGCGAATCCGAATATACTCGAGGTACAGGGCTTAACCAAGCGCTTCGGCGGCCTTGCCGCGGTGTCTGAAGTTGACTTTAACGTGCGCGAGGGCGGCATCATCGGGCTCATAGGACCCAACGGCGCCGGCAAGACCACGATATTCAACCTGGTAACCGGCGTGTACAAGGTAAGCGAGGGCACGGTACGCTTCGAGGGCAAGAGCATCACCGACCTTGAGCCCTACTGCATAGCCGACAAGGGCGTTACCCGCACCTTCCAGAACATCCGGCTCTTTAAGAACCTATCGGTGTTCGATAACGTGTTCACCGCCTGCCATTTATCAGCCAAGTACAGCCTGCCCGAGGCCATCTTGAGGCTTCCGCGCTTTAGGCGCGAAGAGAAGCTCCTTAAGGAGAAGGCGCAGGGCCTCTTGGAAATCGTGGGCCTGCAGGATCGCGCGGATGTCGTGGCCAGCAATCTGCCCTACGGCTTGCAGCGCAGGCTCGAGATCGTGCGCGCCCTGGCCCTCGATCCGCGGCTCTTGCTCCTGGACGAGCCGGCGGCGGGCATGAACCCCGACGAGACCGAGCAGCTTATGCGGCTCATAGCAGACCTGCGCGACCGCTTCAAGCTTTCGGTGCTGGTTATCGAGCACCACATGGACCTGGTCATGAGGCTCTGCGAGCGCATAGTCGTCTTAAACTTCGGCATAAAGCTGGCCGAGGGCAGCCCCGACGAAATACGGGGCGACGCGCGCGTGGTAGAGGCCTATTTAGGCGCGCCGGCGGGAGGCAAATGATGCTTAAAGTACAGGACTTGCATGTTTCCTACGGCGGCATCCGCGCGCTTAAGGGGGTATCCCTCGAGGTGCATGAGGGCGAGATAGTCACGATCATAGGCGCGAATGGCGCGGGCAAGTCCACGCTGCTCAATGCCATATCGGGCTTTTTACGGCCGCAGCAGGGGTCCATAGCCTTTAGGGACAAGGCCCTGCCTAAGCGCCCCGACCGCGTAGTCAAGGCGGGCATTTGCCACGTGCCCGAGGGCAGGCTCATATTCGCCAACTTAACGGTGGAAGACAACCTTCACATGGGCGCTTACCTGCGCAACGACAAGGCGGCCATGGCCAAAGACTTAGAGCGCGTCTATGCGCTCTTCCCGCGGCTTAAGGAGCGGGTGCGCCAGAGCGCGGGCACGCTGTCCGGCGGCGAGCAGCAGATGCTGGCCATGGGCCGCGCCCTCATGACCAATGGCGACCTTATCCTTATGGACGAGCCGTCGCTGGGCCTCGCGCCGCTGCTCGTGCAGACGGTCTTCGATATCATCGAAGAGTTCCGCCGCTTGGGCAAGACTATACTGCTCGTGGAACAGAACGCGTATAAGGCCCTGGACGTGGCAGACCGCGCCTATGTGCTTGAGCAGGGCAAGATAGTCAAGGAAGGCAAGGCCAAGGACGTAAAGGCCGATCCGGCCGTGCGCGCCGCTTATTTGGGTACGGAATCCAAAGCCGGCGGCTGATTTTACTGGAATTCACCCGGCGGCTTCCCTTATGCTTATCGGGAACACCGGAGGCCGCCATGCTTGAATCGACTATTTACGGCAACAAGATACCCGCGTCCGCGATACGCTCGGCCGAGCGCAGCTACCGGCGCATGGCCAAGCGCTTTTCCTTCGACCCCTCGCGCTCGCCCAAGCTCGTGGCCTTGCCCATGGGGCAGGCTCATGAGGAGTTCGGCATATGCAAGCTGGAGGACGCGACCATGGCCGAGCCCGGCCAGCGGGACGAGGGCATTGACCCGGCGCGCGGCATAACCATAGGCACGATACGCATGGGCTTCGGCCACTACCGCATGGGGCTTTCCATAGCCTCGGCGGCCAAGCACGCGGGCCTCAAGCCCTATTGGCTGGACCTTATGTCCTTTCCCGGCAGCGCCGCCAGCAAGACCATACGCTATCTTGAAGACCTCTACAATATCGGCTCAAGGCTGTCCCAGCGCTCCAAGCTCTTCGATAAATATATTTGGGAGAAGGTGACCTCCGACTTGGCTAAGCGCCTAAGCTACACGGCGCGCGACCGCTCGCTGTCCAGGCTCTTCGCGCCCCTCTTGGCCGACATACCCGCGGACATGCCCTTCATATCCACGCACCCGTGGACGGGCCAGGCCGCGCTCAGGGCCGGCCTTAAGGGCGTGGTGGCCATCGTGCCCGATAATTATCCCTTGGCTTTCCATCTGGTCGAGGGGGCGGGGCACGCCGTGCAGACTTCGTCGGCGTACATGGGCTACCGCACGCTGCGCGATATGGGCGGCGGCGAGGAGTTGCACTTTGCCCTGCCTAAGGAAGACATACGCTACGCGGGGCACTTCGTGGACCATGAGATAGTCAGCGGCATAGACGCCGACTGCGACCAGCGCCTAAAGCGCCTGCGGGACGGGCGCACGCGGCGTTTCCTCCTGACTATGGGCGGCGCCGGAGCGCAGGCCCGCCGCTTCGCCAATATAGCCAGCGCGTGCAAGTCCTCCATAGACGACGGCAAGCTGGCGCTCTTCGTGAACATGGGCGACCACGCGGGGCGCTGGGCCGAGCTTAAGGCCTCCTTTGAAGAGATCGGCTTGGCCTACACCATGCATAGCGACTGGTACGAGACCAAGGCCTTCGCCCAGGCGGCGCTGGAAAGCGACGTGAAGGGCGTGCACGTGTTCTTGCACGATTCGTTCTTCGCCGCCGTGTACGCTACCAATGTATTGATGCGCGCAGCCGATATCATGATTACCAAGCCTTCCGAGCTTGCCTTCTATCCGGTACCCAAGCTCTTCATACAGCGCGTGGGCAAGCACGAAGCCTGGGGCGCCATACATGGATCGGAGATAGGCGACGGCACCCTGGAGACCGCATCGGATGCCAGCCTGCGCCAGGCTTTGCGCCTGCTCATAGAGGATGACGACCTTATCAAGCTCTACTGCGGCAATATATTGCGCAACAAGGCGGCGGGCTTTTACGACGGCGCTTACCACGCGGTGGAGTACGCTCTGGAGCGGGCCAAGATGGCCGGAGGCGCTAAGCCTGGCGCTTAAGCTCTAGCCAAGCCCTAGGCGTTGAAGAGGGGCCCGAGCGCGCCTTTCCAGCGCGGGTTCTTGGACGACATATCCTCTATGTAGTAGGGCGGCTTGACCGCCAGGGTCTTCGTGCCTATGTTCTGGCCCAAATGCCTGGCTATCCAACGGGATATGCGGAGCACCACCATCTTCTTGCGCAGGCGGCCCTGCATGTCCCTATTGAGTATCTGGGGTATGGTGTTGCTTACGACGATCTCGTCTATGACCGGGTTGTTGAGCTTTTCTCGGCCTTCCTGGCTCGTGTAAAAATGGGTGACCATAAATACGATCTTCCTCGGAGAGCCGGTTTTGATGAGCGAACATGCTTTCACGATGGTGCTTCCCGTGCGCACCATGTCGTCTATGACCACGATGTCCTTGCCCGCGAGCTCTTCCAGGCCAATATCTGATTTGTCGCTTATCTTCATGCTTATCGAGCGCTCGTCCGCGCGCTCCTTGTCTATGACCAATATCGGTATGGAAGGGTTCTTAAGCTCGGCGTGCACCTCCCGCACGAAGGATAGGGCTCCTTTGTCCGGGGCGCAGAGCACCAGGCTCTGCTCGTTGACGAGATCCGAGCCCACCAGGTATTCGGCGTATACGTCCGCCGGCTGCAGGTTGTGGAAATTGCCCGCGAAGCGATCGAGGAAGATATTCTTAACCGAGGCCGAATGGTTATGTATGGTGAACACCTCGTCAACGCCTGAGGCCTTGAGCAGGTCGGCGTAGAGCCGCGCCGAGAAGGGCTGGCCGTCGAATTTCTTATAGTCGGCGACGTCGCGCTTATAGCCCATCATGCCATGCTCGGGCCGGGGGCCGCGGTCCTGCGCGCTAAAGTACAGGTCGGGCTCTAAGAGGCTTACTTTCTCCGCTCCGTTATCCTTGGCCGCGCGCGCTATGAGGCAGTTGCGGAATGCCAGGTCGTTGCGCGATATGTCGTTCTGGGAAGTGCTTACGAGCAGTATCTGCTTGCCTTCGAGTTTGCGTCCCACGTTGTCCCAGTTGTCCTCGTCCAGTATGAAGCGCGGGCAGAATTCCGAATTTACGAAGGTCTTTAAGGAGATCATGTCGGAATAATCGATGCGCTGCGACATATGCTGGGCTATGTCTTCGACGAACGGGTTGTCGGCTATGTTGCCGACGATGACGACGTTCTTCATGGCGGGGAGGCCTCCTCGTGGGGTCGGGCTTACTATAGCAAAGAGCCCGAAGAATAAACAGGGGCCGGCCGGCGCTCCGGCCCCCGCGCCTTATATCGCGCCGAGCGCCTGATCCAGGTCGGCGAGTATGTCCCCTTGGCCCTCAAGGCCTATGGACAGCCGCACTAAATCGGGGGACAGGCCGCCCTTAAGCTGCTGCTCGTCCGACAGCTGCGAGTGCGAGGTGCTCGCGGGGTGTAAGGCCAGGCTTTTCGCGTCTCCTACGTTGGCCAGGTGCGAGAAGAGCTTAAGCGAGTCGATAAAGCGGGCGCCGCCTTCCCTGCCGCCCTTGGCGCCGAACACGACCATGCCGCCGCAGCCTTTTGGCAAAAGCCGCCGCGATAGCGCGTAGGAGGGGTCGCCCTCCAGGCCCGGATAGCGTACCCAGGCAACCTTGCCGTGCTTCTTGAGGAAGAGGGCGGCGGCGAGCGCGTTCTCGCAGTGCCTGGGCATGCGCAGGTGCAGGGTCTCGAGCCCCTGCAGGAAGAGCCACGCGTTGTCGGGGGCCAGGCAGGCCCCCAGGTTGCGCAGCGGCACGGTGCGCAGGCGCAACGCGAAGGGTATGCGCGCCAGGTCGCCGGACAGGTCTTTGGCCCAGCGCAGGCCGTGGTAGCTGGGGTCCGGTCGGTTAAAGAGCTCGAACTTGGGGTCTGACCAGTCGAAGCGCCCCGCGTCGCTCACTATGCCGCCTATGGCCGTGCCGTGGCCGCCCATCCACTTGGTAAGGGAATTTATGACGATATCGGCCCCCTGCTCCAGGGTCTTGAGCAGGTAGGGCGTGGTGAAGGTGCCGTCCACTACCAGCGGCAGGTGGTGCTTTTTTGCTATGGCCGCCAGGGCAGGCAGGTCGGCCAGGTCCAGCGAGGGGTTGCCTATGCTCTCCGCGTATAGAAGCCTGGTGGCCGGGCCTATGGCTTTTTCGAAGCTGGCGGGGTCTTTTATGTCGGCGAAGCGCGTTGTGATGCCGTAGTCGGGCAGTATGGCGTCGAGCATGGTATAGGTGCCGCCGTAGAGGTTCGAGGCCGACACGATTTCGTCGCCCGCCTTGGCTATGGCGCTTATGGCGGCGAAGACGGCGGCCGTGCCCGAGGCGAAGGCCACGGAGGCCGCGGCGCCTTCCAGCTCGCTTACGCGCGCCTCGAGCACCTCGTTGGTGGGGTTGCCCAGGCGGCTGTATATGTTGCCCGCTTCCTGCAGGGCGAAGAGCCTGGCCGCGTGCTCGACGCTCTTAAAGGTGAAGGAGCTGCTGCGGTAGAGCGGTACCGCACGCGCCTGGGTAACGGGGTCGGGGCTTTGGCCTGCGTGTATGGCCGAGGTATCGAAGCTGTGCTTGGTATTCATGGTGCGGCTCGCGCTGCTGGGTAAGGAAGCCGGGCGCCCTTGGCGCCCTTCTTGTAGCGCCCCGCTAGCGATGGTCGCGGCAACGCGCGCCATTGTGCCGGCAGGGCTGGGTCATGCCGCATGCGTAATGTATCATCATCGCGTTTCGGGTCATGGCGCCTCTTTCTCGCGGCGGGAGCTTGCGCTCTTGCGCCCTATAGGGCAGTATAGCCTCGCATATAATCATGCACGAGCCGCACGGCCGCGTCAAGGCGGCATGGCGGAACGGCGATAGGCGAAAGGCGATCGCCGAGTCAGCCCTAGTGCAGGCTTTGGAGGAGTGGCACGCATGCCCGTACGCATACCCGATGAGCTGCCCGCCGCGCGGGAGCTGGAAAACGAAAACATCTTCGTCATGAACAAAAGCCGCGCGCTCGGCCAGGATATACGCGCCCTGCGGATAGCGGTACTCAATCTCATGCCCACTAAGCTCGTTACCGAGCTGCAGATACTGCGCCTCTTGTCCAATACGCCTATACAGGTGGACGTGCGGCTCATACGCATGGCCAGCCACGATTCCAAGAATACGCCGAATCAGCACCTCGACGCTTTTTACGAGCCGCTGGACGACATACTCGGCGAGCGCTTCGACGGCCTCATTATCACCGGCGCGCCCGTGGAGACCCTGCCCTTTGAAGAAGTGGACTATTGGCCCGAG
>JBFZES010000196.1:0-2800 GCA_041306725.1 Spirochaetaceae bacterium
TATCGGAGAACGACGGCGAGATTATCGTGCACCTGGTTGAGGACCACTACGCTGCCAACAAGGCAGCCCCCGCCGACCCGCTGGCCGCCATGAAGAGGGCCTACGCCGCCAGTGGCCTAAAGGACGAAGTGGAGGACGGCGTCCTACTCATGATAGACGCCATACGCAAGGCCGAGGCAGAGGCCGAAGGCTCCTACGCGGCGGCCGTCGCCGATCCCCGGCTCGCGGGCGTATTCGCCATGAAGTCGGGCTCTTCGCTCTACGCCGGCATAGGAAGCGACGCCTGCGGGGCCTTCGTCGCCGTATCGAGCGACTTAAGCTCCATACTTACCAAGACCCGCCTCCTCATACCCCTGGCCGAGGGCGAGGGCCTGTGGTACAGCCACGAGCGCTACCTCGTGTTCAGCTTAAAGGGCGAGGCGCGCTTCTCCGCGCCCAAGCCGCGCCGCTCACGCCTGAACGTAAAAGACACCGCCTTGGACCCGCGCTGGCAGTACTACATGGAGCAGGAAATACACTCCGCCGCGGCCAATATGGACGAGCTTGCCCGCTACTATTTCGACGAGCCCGCCGAGGCCGCCATCGGGGCCATATTCGAAAAGGCATCCGACACGGTAAAGGAGCTCATAGAGCGCGTGAGCGAGCTGTCCTCGCTGACCGACGACAAGGCCCTGGCGGCCGGCATTAAGGCCATAGCGGGCTCCAACGAACTGCGCGCCCTGGACGCCAAAATTAAGGACGAGAGCGCGGCCAAGGCGGCCCTCTCATCGCGCAGCGCCTACCGTTCCGACGAGGCGCCACTGTTGGCCGAGCTTGCCAGGCTGGCCCCCGACGCGGCCTCCGACCTAGCCCTCATCGACCTGGCCATGATATGGCGCAAGCGCCGCTCCGTGCGCCGCTATCTGCGCGAACTGGCCGACCGCATGCGGGACTGCCGCAAATCAGGCGGCGCCGTCTATCTCTTAGCCTCGGGCACCTCCTACCACGCCGCCCTCACCGCCTCCTACTTCTTCGGGGGCCTGGCGGGCATGCCCGTGTACCCCTGCAACCCCGGCCAGTTCCGCTCATCCTACATGGGCTGCCTATCCGACGCGGACTTGGTCCTGGCTATATCCCAGTCGGGCGAGACCAAAGACCTCGTGGACATACTGCAGGAAATAGCCGTGGAGCGCCCCGCCATAAAGCGCGCGGCCCTGGTGAACAACGAGAACAGCCGCATACCCCAGGAACTCTCGGACTTCTACCTGCCCATACTCTGCGGCCCCGAAATAGCCGTGGCCGCCACCAAGTCCTTTATCAACCAGCTCGTCATCCTGTACATACTGGCCGCCAGCTTTACCCTGTCCGAGGCCGTTCTGCTTAGCAAGGTGCGCGCCATATCCGCGCTCATAACCGACACCCTGCGCACCGCCTCCGCCTCGATAGAGGCGGCAGCGCGCGCCCTCTACTTAAAGCCCTCCATCCAGCTCCTAGGCACCGGCCTCATAGGCCTGGCCAGGGAAGGCGCCCTCAAGATACGTGAGGTCGTGCTCAACCACTCCGAAGGCTACGACGCAGCCGAGTTCAAGCACGGACCCAACACCATACTGGGCAAGAACACCGTGTTCTCCCTTAGCGACATCGAAAAGGCCGTAGGCGCCGCCCTGGCTTCCTTCGCCGTACCCGCGGCCGCGCCCGCTACGGCAACATCGGCAGTATCGTCGCCGGCGGCTAGCCCGGAAGCCTTGGGCCGCGCCTTCCTTAAAGAGCGGCCTGCGCTCATGGACGGCCTCTTCTCGGACTACCCCCTCGTGTTCGTATGCCCCCCCGACGAGCGCGACATACGCGTTACGATAAGCCAGATACACACCCACAAGATACGCGGCGCCTCCATCATGCTCTTCGCCGAGAAGAACGCCGACTTAGACCTGGCCGTGCGCGGCGTGCCCGCCAACAACCCCGGTTACCGCGCCCAGTACGTGGAGCTGCCCGCAGCCGGCGACCGCTTCCTCTTCGTCTTCTCCGCCGCCGCCGCACTCCAATACCTGGCCTTCCGCATGTCAGCCCTCAAGATGGAAAACCTGAACGAGCTGGGCATAGTCGAGCACGGCGTGCACCCCGACACGCCTAAGAACGTGAGCAAGTCCATTACCGTGGATTAGGGGGCGGAATAATGGATGACGAGCGATGACGGTAAATACCTACTGGCTGGACGCGGATAATGCCATCAGCGGCGTAAGCGGTCCCTGGGACCGCTTTGCTCAAGATAACGAAGGGAGCGCCGCCTCGTCCTCCGATATCGCGGGCAAACCCATATGGAGCTTCATAAGCGGCGATTCCTCGCGCATGTGGCTTGAAGCCCTCCTGCAGTTAGCCAGGCTCACGGGCCAGGCTATAAGCCGCCCCTACCGCTGCGATTCCCCGGACTTGAAGCGCTACATGAGCATGACCATCATACCCGAAGGCTCGGGCCGCCTCCGCGTAGAGCACGCCATACTCGCCACGGAAGCGCGCCATGCGCCAGTCTATATACGATACGCCGCCAAGGCGACCTTGCCTTCATTCTACCAGCGCTGCAGCGTATGCGGCCGCGTGCGGCATACGCCTGCCGAGCCCTGGCTGGAGCCCGACGAGCATTGCGCGCAGGGCAAGGCTGAACTCAGCGTTATTTACGCGGTGTGCGAGGATTGCGGGGTTTGAGGGCGGGAACCTTTGCCATCCACTCGTTCGGGCTCACCTTTACTATAAATTAATCTGGAGGCAGCATCTCCACTGTGCTATACTCCAGTAACGGTTGAATAGATTATTGTTGGAGAACTGA
>JBFZES010000197.1:0-3900 GCA_041306725.1 Spirochaetaceae bacterium
CGGGGTTAATTTTTTTATAAGGAGGCGGCGGGAGTCGAACGGTGCGATCCGAGCAGTGCGCAGGATCGCAGGGGTGAGAGCGGCGGCTTGCTGCCGTTCGAGGGGGTATCCCCCTCGTTTCTCTGCCAGCGCCGACCAACGGGAGGAAAAGCGCGCATGGATGCGCGCGACTGGAGGGTCGACTCCCGCCACGAGTACTCTCGTGAACCTCCAAAATTAGCGAAGCTCCCCTACTGGGGGGCTTTATTCCTGTCGGATATTATTGACAAAATAAGTTGGCGATACGAAGCTTTTAGCCATGAACGCGCGCATGCTTTCTCTGGTAACGGGGCGACTCCGAGAAGCCATCGGCTTGGCCCTTGCCCTCGTCGCCGCGGCCCTCGCGATCGCGGGCTGCAGCAGGTCCGAGGCCATCGGCGCCAAGGCTCCCGTCGTCGAGCCGCAGAAACCATATAGGGTCGTCGTCGTCATGGATACGGTCGACGATTGGTCCTCCGGCGTGCGGGACGGCTTCGTCCGCCGCCTGGACGAGGCGCTCTCCGAGGACGGCCGCTCGGCCGTTTATACGATGGAGGATACGAAACTGGATACCGCGCTTGCCGCGGATATCCTGGGGCGCATCCGTGAATCGCGGCCCGATCTGGTTGCATTCGCCGTGTATCCCAACGGCTTCGCGGCCAAGCATATCATACAGAAGCTCGCCGGCGACGGTATCCCCTGCCTTGCCATGGAAGCGACGCCGCTCGAGGACGGTACCTTAGCATCGCTCAAGTCGCCCGGCGGCCACGTATCCGGCGTCGGCGTCTTCCTGCAGATGAACTCCCTCCTCCGCCTGGCCAAGCGGATCGACCCGGCTTTGCGGCGGGTATACTACCTGTCCTGGAGCGCCATGGCGCCGATCAACGCATGGTTCGCCGCGGAGCTCTCCCGAGCCTGCGCCGAGGAAGGCTGGGAGTTCGCCGGCAGCGCCCTCGTACCCGACATAGAGAGCGAACTGGAGTACCTCGAGCGCTTTAGCGACCGACAGGGCATCGTCGTCAAGGGCATCAGCGCTTTTATCGACAGGCAGGGGCGCTCCGTCGTCGCTGACGAAGAATCGACCATCAAATTCCTAGCCAGGAGCAAAGCCCTCTCCGCCCATTACGACCCGACGAGCATTCAGGCTGGCGGCCCTTTTGGCACTACCGTGGTATGGGACGATATCGGCGCGCAATTGGCGGATATGGCCCTGCTCGTGTTCGCCGGCGCGTCGCCCGGCAGCCTGCCGTGGGAATACCCGCGGTCCTACAACCTTATGTTTAACCTGCCGGGCATGAAGCGCCTCGGCTACGATATACCCGAGGACTTGCTTACCGCGGCGTACAGGATATATACGGACTACGAGGGCGGCTATACGGGTAACGTCGATTGAAACCCGGCCTTTCTGAAAGGCGTACGGACTCAGCGCCGACCGTCCGCGTTCGGCCGGCCCTGCGCGGACTCAAAGGCAAGCTCTTCGCCGGGGCCTTAGCCGTCGCCCTGCCGCCCTTAGCCATAGCCC
Organism: Spirochaetaceae bacterium; assembly: GCA_041306725.1. GTDB lineage: Bacteria > Spirochaetota > Spirochaetia > Treponematales > UBA12059 > UBA5200. The sequence goes on from JBFZES010000197.1 coordinate 1,541, forward strand.
TCGTCTCGTCCACGGCGGTTTACCTTTCCCAGGCCGCCCTGGTAAGCGCCGAGGTCGTGGGGGAGAAGGCGAACTCGGCGCGCATCCTCTTCGAGGAAAGAGTCGACCGCCTCGTCCGCTTCGTCGAGTCCGCCTCCCGTCAGAATTCGCTGATCGTCAACCTCGACCTCGGCCTGGAGCGCGCCTTAGAACGATACCTGGCCGGACTGTCCGAGGCTGAAGGGCTGAGCTTCCTGCGGGTAGCGACCGACATACCGCCTCATCTATACGGCTCGGACGAAGCACCCACGGAAGGCGCGGCTTCCGAGGCCGGCTCTTCCATCGAGCGGGGAGTCTCAATCGAGCTGGGCGCCGAAGGGCCGGAACTCGTCGCCCGCCGCGTCTTGCGTACTTCGCTCGGGCGCGGCCTTGGCGTACTGGAGGCTGGCCTGCCGCTGCGCTCGGTCGCGCAGCTCGTATCCAACGAATTAAGCGTGGGGTTGGCCTTCCTGGACGCGGGCTACCGCCCTCTAACCGTGGTCGGAGCGTTGGCCGCCGCGGGTACGGAAGCACTAGCGCTCGAGCTGCCGGCCGCTTGGGACTATCCATCGGACGCTGCCGAGCTGCCGCCTTCGTCCGGGTCGTTCGCCGGCGAGGATACGATGTTCGGAGCCTCGGCCACTGCCTTGGCAACGGAGCGCTATTGGGTAGCCGTCGCCTATCCGACGGCCGCGCTCAAGCGGCCGTACCTGAGGGGGCTCATAGCCCTTGCCGCAGCGGGAGGCGCGGCACTGGCGCTGGCGGCCCTCGTGACGGCGTATTTTATCCGCACCATAGCCCGTCCCGCCACGGCGTTAGCCGCCACCGCGCAGCGTATCGCCGAAGGCCGATACGGGCTTACGAGCGGCATCGTCCTAGATGACGAGGTAGGCGACATAGCCCGCGAACTGGACTTCCTCTCCTATACGCTCTCAGCGCAGAAGGAGCAACGGGACGTCGCGGAAGAGGCGCTGCGGCAGAGCGAGCTGCAGTTTCGCTCCATATTCGACTCTGTTGACGACGCCATCATGGTCCATGACCCGGATACCGGGAACATACTCGACGCCAACGCCGCAAGCAGCGCCCTCTTCGGCCATGAGAAGGCAAAACTCCTGGAGCGTGGGCCTGGCGGCTTGTCGGCCGAGGCAGGAGGCTACGGACGCGGGCCGTTCATGGCCGCGCTGTTCCGCGCGGCGCGCGGCGAGCTCGTCAGGACCGAATGGCGATGCCTCCGCGCCGACGGCGAGGCATTCTGGACCGAGCTGGTGCTGCGGCCGGCAAGGATAGGCGGGGCAAACCGCGTATTGGCTACGTACCGCGACATCGACGCGCGCAGAGCCGCGGAGGAGGAGCGCAACCGATCTCTGAAGGTGAAGGAAACCCTCCTTCGAGAGATCCACCATCGGGTGAAAAACAATTTTCAAATCATCAATTCCCTCTTCAGCCTGCAGGAAACCGCCACGTCGGACGATAGGCTGATCGCCGCCCTCCGCGAACCGCGCGCCCGCATCCACGCCATGGCAATGGTCCACGAACGGCTATACCTGTCCGAGGACCTGGATTTAATCGACTTCGGCGCCTACGTCGAGGAGCTTAGCCAGGAGCTCTACCTCGCCTATGTCGAAGATCCCGAACGAGTTTTACTGGAGATCAAGGCCGAGCCCCTTGCCCTGCATATCGATAGGGCCATACCCTGCGGGCTCATCCTTAATGAATTGCTGACCAATGCCTTAAAATACGCTTTTCCAAAAGGCCAGGGCCGGCAGGGCCGCTTGACGGTAGCCCTCTGGCGGGACGGGAACCTGGCGACGCTCAGCGTATCCGACGATGGCATCGGTTTGTCCGGGAGCGGCGAGGCCACGCCGCGGACTACCCTCGGCCTGACCTTGGTCGAGGTATTGGCCCAGCAGCTCGCGGGGGAATTTAAATTCGTCGGCGGCCCCGGTACCAGGGCCGAGCTCCGCTTCCCCCTGCCTCCGCAAGCGGCGGAACTGGTATACGCCGTTAAGCCTGAGGCTTAGGCACAGCGCCGCCGCTCTACGAGTGACTGCCCCAGAGCGTACCTGCAATGCGAATTAGGGCGGCCGGGAGGCTTGTGATAGGTTTCCGATCGCGCAAGGCGCCCGGTTATCGCGCCGAGCTACGGTAAAACCTGCCTGAGCAGGTCGGGGCGGTCAGGGCTGATGGAAACGAGTCCGAGCGCGGCAAGCAGCCGTATCATCATAAGCCGCTCACGCAGAAAGCGCCGCCCTACTCCTTGGTTTCCCGTATGTCCACGACCTCTATGCCGGCCTTGGCGAAGGCGGCGGAGACGGCTTTCTTGGTCAGGTCCTGAACCTTAA
>JBFZES010000198.1:0-3944 GCA_041306725.1 Spirochaetaceae bacterium
GGCTGCGGCGCGCCCCCTTCGGGGCGCACCACGAGCTCGTCGCCTTCCTGGGCTATAGCCAGGCCAAGCGCGGCGAACTCCGCGATGAGCGCCTCGGCCCGGTCGCTTTCTTTGTCTTTAAGCCTTGAGGCGCCTCGAATGCGGCTGCTTCCCTCGCAACGGGAGGCCAGCGCCACCAGCGGTGGGAAGAGGTCGGGGCAGTCGCCCGCGTCGAAGGCAAAGCCCCTCAGGTCGGACTTTCGCAGCGTAAAAGCGCCGCCGTCATAGGAGCAGCGCGCGCCGGCCAGCGCCAGGGCTTGGAGTATAGCGCGGTCGGGCTGGCTCGATTCGGGCGACAGCCCCTCTACGCGCAGCCCGGCAGGGCCGGCGGCTATGGCTCCCGCCACGAGCAGGAAGGCGCCGCCGCTCCAGTCTCCCTCGACCTCATAGGCGCGGCCTTCGTAGCCGCTCTCGCCGGCTATGCCAAAGCGGCTATACGCTTCGTCCCGCGATGCCTGGGCTCCGAAGTGCCGCATGATATCCAGGCTAAGGTCCACATAGCCCCTGCTGGCCAGGCTCTCCACGCTGACCATCGAATCGCCCGAGGCGCGGGCAAGGGCTATGAGGAGCCCTGTAAGGAACTGCGAGCTTTTAGCGCCGTCTACGACGTAGCTTCCGCCGCGCAGAGGCCCCTGAATACGCAGGGGAGCCTTGCCGCCCGCGCTGGAACAGGACACGCCGGCGGAAAGCAAGGCCTCTACCGCCATCGACATGGGCCGCGTAGCCAGAGAGCCTTCGGCCAGCAATTCCACGGGCTCGCCGCGCAGGGCGGCTATGCTCGCGAACATGCGCATGCAGAGCCCCGACTCCCCGCAGCTTACGCGCAGGGGAGCGACCGCGCCTGGGGCGCCTGAACCGCGCCCGCCGTTAATGCCGCCGCGTATGCGCACCCTATAGTCTGAACGTTCCACCGTCGCGCCGAGGGCTTCGGCCACGCGCAGCGCGGCCAGGGCGTCGTCGCAATAGGAAGGACGCGTAAGTATGGTATCGCCCCGGGCCAGGCTCGCGCAGGCAATGGCCCTCTGCATGGCGCTTTTGGAGGGCGGCGCGGCTATGCTGCCCGATAAAGCCGAAGGTTCAAGGTAGAGCGGCATCATCGTCCTCCATATCGGCCCGTGGCAGCGCGAGGGCGACGCGGCGCGCCAGGGCTCGATAGCCCGAGCCTTCGGCGTCGACGCGCAAATCGGCAAGCCCTTCGTAGAGCGGCCTGCGTTCCTTATCCAAGGCGATGAGGCGCTCCGCCGCGTCCCCGGCATCCAATAAAGGCCTGCCCGTTTTACCGGCCTTGCCGCCCTTTCCGGCAAGCCGCCTGGCGGCGGACTCCGGGCTTATATCCAGCCATACGACGAAACAGCGCTCTCGCAGGAGCCGCCTATTCCCTTCGCTGAGCACGGAGCCTCCGCCCGTAGCCAGCACGAGGCGGACCGCGCTTTCCATGGCGTCCGGCGCATCCGTAGGAGCCGCGCTTAGCTCAGCCAAGACGCTGGACTCCAAGGCCCTGAACGCCTCCTCGCCCCGCTGCATGAACAACTCAGGTATAGATAAGCCGGCCTTAGCGCGAATAGCCTCGTCGCTATCGGCGAAGCGGCAGCCTAGGTACGCGGCCAGGGCCTTGCCTACGCTGGATTTTCCCGAGCCTGGCAGGCCCACGAGGGCTAGGGCATGAAGCGTTCTATAGCGTTTCTGCATACCGCATCATAGCGAGGGACGGGCGCGCTGGTCAACGAAAGTCAGAGCTTGCTCGCGCTCTTTATAAGGCCGACGATTTCAGAGCTCTGCCAGGGCTTGCGCACGCAGGCCAGTACCTGCGCCTCCTGGACGGCCCGCTTGATGGCCGCGTCGTCGGCCTGACCCGTGACTAAAAAGAGGCTTATGGTCGGATAGCGGGCGCGCACCTTTACCAGGAACTCGTCGCCCTTCATGCCCGGCATGAGCCAGTCGGACACCACCACGGCCAGTTCTCCCCCTTCGCTGTCCACCTGGTCCATAAGCTGAAAGGCGGAATCGGCGTTCAGCGCCGTCTCTATGCGGCAGCCCTTGCCGAGCGCTCGCCGCAGTTCGCGCGTAAGGGCGAGGAGTATGATGGCTTCGTCGTCGACGACTAGGATTACTTTTTCCATTTAGGTCTGCCTTGGTATGCTCACCGTGAATATGGTGCGGCCAGGGGCGCTCGCGCACTTGATGTCGCCGTTCATCGAGGTCACCAGCTCCTTAACGGGGCTCAGGTTTATGCCCCCGCGGCCTCCCTTGTTCTTTGCCATGAATTCCGGTTTCCAAAGCTCGGTCATGAGCTCCGCGGCTATGCTCGGCCCCGAGTCCATAATCTGCAGCACGGCCTTATCGCGCGGCGCGCTGAGCCTTAGGCCCAACTGGCCGCGATAGCCCATGGCGTCAAGCGCGTTGGAGAGGAGTATGAGCAGCATGCGCTGTACCTTGCCGGGCTCGGCCTTAATCCATATATCGCCCTCTATCGACAGCGACAGCTCTACGCCCTTTTTCGTGCGTATATACAATAGGCCGAGCGCCTCCTCTACCATGGCGCTCAGGCTCAGCGGGCGCTGCCCCTCCGCCTCTTCGGGTTCGGCATATGCCTTTATGGAGCCCACGACGGCATGGGCCTTGGCCATGGCCGCGCGCGCCACCCTGCAGGAAGCGATGATCTCGGCAGCGGAAAGGCAGGAAAGCGCGGCCTCGGGCCTATCGGAACAGAAGGCGTCAATGATGCTCGCGGCGCCTTTGCTGTCCGGAGCGGACAGGCCCAAGTCGACGAGCCTGGAGGCGAGTATGAGCGGCTCAAGCTCTTCCAGCCTGCCCTCGCTGATTTTCAGGCTGCCCAAGGCTTCCGCGAGCGCCTTCTCCATGGAACGGGCGGCGCTCCTGCGGTCGGGGCCGGTAAGCGCCCGGGCAGGGTCATAGGCGTCCGCGGCGGCTTCAAGCGCCTTGGCGGCCGCGCTTGCCTTGGGATCCCAGGATGGATTCTTAGCCACGTAGCCCAAGATATCGCTGGCCGCGCTAGCCGCGGCGCTGGCCGCCGAGTCCGCCGCCGCTATGGGCGTATTAAGCTCATGGGCCATTGCCGCGGCCATCGTGCCTTTCACGGCGAGGCGTTCGGACTCTAAAAGCGCTTCCTGGGCCCGCGATAGCTCATCAAGGGTTTGGCCCAGGCGCACGTTCAAGGCTTCAAGGCGTTCATTTGCCGCGTCCTTGTCCCGCATGCGCACCGCCACGTCCCGCGCCGCCTTACGTATGGCGTCGGTTTCCTTAAAATGGAGCTCTACGGGCTTGAGCGCGGAATCGCCGCCAGGCTGAACAGCCTTGCGGATGGCCTGCGCCTCGCCCAGGGCAGGAGCCGTACCCTCGGCATCGTCGAACTCCCTGCCCGCGGCCCTAACGTCGGCGATGAGGCTCCGGGAGGCAAGCAGGGACAGGGCGCTCGCCGTGAGTATGACGGCAGCAGCCATGATCGATACCAGCGGCAGGGAGGTCTTGAATGAATCGAACGCTATGCTTTCCGGCCGCTCCACCAGGGCGTACCAGCCCGTTTCGGGAACCTGGGCGGCTATCACGGAAACCGGGCCGGAAGCCGATTGCTTGGCGTAACTATAGCTCGCGGCAAGGGGCGCCTTTATTCTCTCGTTGATCAGTTCCTGCTCGGTCTCGCGCCTATCCACCTTGCCGCGATCGGTATGGGTGATATAGCCCGCCCCGCCGTCTACCAGCGAAAGGCCGAGGGCCGCGCCGTCCAACAAAGCCTGCAAACGCAGCGATAGCACCTCGAAATCGATGTTCGCTATGAGCGCGCCTTCGCCGAAGGACATGCCCAGGGATATCTCCCGCCGGCCCTCGTCTATGCCCGCGTATATCGAGGACCAGCGCAAGCCCGGCTTGGCGCGCAAGGCTTGAAA